>JALVAL010000208.1 GCA_027011205.1 Gammaproteobacteria bacterium | reverse complement strand
GGCATTACGTTTTATTTTAAACCGGTGCTGTTATCATTTTTCGGTGGTCTGCTGCTGTTGTTTAGCATCTCACTGGCAAATCTGCTGCGGTTAAAAAAAATAGCACCGGTGTCATTAATACGCAATGAGAACTTGAATACGGATCTGCAGACTAAATTGTTATATCTTCTGGGCCTGACAGGCCCCGTGCTGATTGCCTGTCTATATACCGGTAATTTAAAACTCACTCTTATTTTCTACAGTAGTATTTTATGTGCCTCTCTGGTGCTGCATTTTTTTGCTAAAATTCTGTTGGCAGGGGTGCTTTCAGTCTCTGCAAAGTATCACTGGATTAATCGTTTAACGCTGCTTAACCTGGAACGCCATCATCAGGGGGCTTTATTGCAGATCACCACCTTCAGTATTATTTTTGCACTGCTGATTATTATATTTTTACTGCACAATGAACTACTGGAAAAATGGCAGCAGCAGTTCCCGGAGCAGACACCGAACCATTTTGTGATTAATATCCAGAGTTATGAACAGCAGGATTTTAAACAGTTTTTAACCGCACAGGCCATTAAAAGTAATGGCCTGTATCCGATGGTAAGAGGCCGTCTGATCAGGCTTAACCAGCAGCCAGTTAAAGCGGTTGTTCCTGATCAGGCGAAAAATCATAACGCTTTAAACAGAGAACTTAATTTAAGCGTAAGCAATACCGTGCCCGGAATAAAACACCGTCAGTCCAGGCAGAATGAATGGCCTGAAATTTCCGTTGAACAGAGTCTGGCAAAAGCATTGGCCATTAACAAAGGAGACCGGCTGGACTTTCAGATTGGTGATAAAACCATTGCGGGCATAGTCACTGAATTTAGAACTGTAAAATGGGATTCCTTTGAACCCAACTTTTATATTATTTTTTCACCGGGGCTTATTGAGCAATATCCTATGAGCTGGATGGGAAGTTTTTATCTGGCCAAAGAAGATAAATATAAACTTAATAAAATGCTCGCCCGTTTCCCCGGCGTGACAATTATTGAAGTGGATGAGGTTTTAAAGGAAATACAGTTAATTATTAATAAAATATCTCAGGCCATTGAGGTTATTTTTTTATTTATTATGGTGGCGGGTTTACTGATCCTCGGTTCTTCCTTATCCTCTACCCTGGAAAGTAGAATGTATGAAAATGCAGTGATTAGAACCCTGGGTGCCAGTGCCAGACAATTAAGAAAGTGTTTATGGGTTGAATTTACGATTATTGCTTTAGTGAGTGCCTTTATAGCGATTATGTTAGCCGAATTTTCCAGCTATTTTTTATATCAGCAGATTTTTAATATTAATTTTGCATTACATCCACAGCTCTGGATTGTGGTGACACTTTTAGCTATTATTTTAATTAGCGGGCTGGGTTTATGGATCACCAATAAAATATATACCCGCACCAGCTACCAGTCATTAAGACTTCTGGGTCACTAAGCTTTGCCAGGCCTGATGAGTCTGTATCTTTTTTAGAGCCTGCTGCAGCAGGGTTTTGCCCGGCTCGGTCACCGGCCAGGTGGAAGCACCGGAAGGATGGGGCAGAGGAATAGCATCACAGCTATGGCCATTGATACTAATTGCATGACTCAGTCCAATGACTTCATCCAGTTTTTTAATACTCATAAACTGGCTGATGGCCAGTTTTCCTACCAGAATAAGCAGTTCCGGTTTTAATATATCAATTTCATTAAACAGCCAGCTGGAACATTGTGTTATTTCATCTTTTTCCGGCAGGCGATCACCATGAGATTTTTTACCGGGAGAGAGTTTCTTACCCGGATAACATCGACAGATGGCTGACATATAAACTTTGCGCCGGAACTGCTGTTCATCCAGACCGATATCATTAAACCATGAAAACAGTTTTTTTCCTGCAGTCCAGGCAAAGGGTTTTAAAACTTCAATTTCCTTAAAGCCGGGTGCCTGACCAATCAGCATGACAGGAGAAACAAGCGGCAGACCATGTACTGCCGGTCCCGTCATTTTTGGGCAGCGGGTACAGTGTCCCAGCCGGCTGTGCAGTGTCTTAATAGAGGTCAGTATTTCTGGCGGCATTTCTGGTAGCATATCGGGCAGTATTTTTTAATGAAAACTTTGTATTTTTCGAGGTTATCATGTAACTTATTTTAAAGTCAATTTGAAACGGGAATGATACCATGCGATTATTACATACCATGTTAAGAGTAGGGGATTTACAACGCTCTATAGAATTTTACACCCAGATCCTGGGCATGAGTCTGTTGCGACAGAAAGACTATCCCGATGGCCGCTTTACTCTGGCCTTTGTGGGTTATGGGGATGAAAAATCAAACACGGTATTAGAATTGACTCATAACTGGGATACCGATCACTATGAAGTAGGCAATGGCTTCGGACATCTTGCTATTGAAGTGGATGATGTCTATCAGGCGGCAGCTCAAATAAAAGCCTCAGGCGGAGAAATTATTCGAGAAGCCGGTCCTATGAATGCCGGTACAACGATTATTGCTTTTGTAAAAGATCCGGATGGTTATGAAATTGAACTGATTGGGGTAAAGGAATAAAGCTATTCTCCGGCATAAGCCATGTTCCTGTCTGCAATGATTAAGATAAAATTGCAACAGGCTGAAATAAAGAGGCTGTTATTATGAATACTAAAACCAGATACGAGCCTGAAAAAAAAATTAAGGGCCGGTTATGGCCATCAGAAGCCTATTATCGACAGCTGAAAAATTTATATAACGTAATCAATCAGCCTGTTTATATTATTCCTATACATCAAAATCAGAAAAACCTGACTTTTTCAATGACTAGTAAAGCGCTTACGCTTAATGCTGTTATTGATTACCCTGAACCTGATCCGGAAAATCATCTTTTTCCGCATATGCTGGTATTTGATAATGGTATGGGGCTTAATCTGGGACGGATCCTGCAGCTAAGTATTAATCGACCATTTAACCCGGAACAGAAAGATATTATTTATAAAGACAGCAATATGCAAAAATCCATAATGTTTAAAGAAAGACAGCTAAATAAAGATTTTATACGTTTGAGATCACGCATCGGACTGGCTGAAATATTAGGAACTGTTGATTCTATTAAGCTCTCATTAAGTGATGATAGAAAAGCGTTGAAAGATTCTTAATGGATGACTTGATGGGCATCATGGCAATTTCAAATAATCGTTTTATAATAAAAAAAGTAACTACTCAGCCTGTCAGTATAATTTTTCGTGTCCGTCTTTAATGGTTGTATTGTCAGATAGCCTTTCAGATTTTAAAGCTCTTAGATTAATGACAAGCTACCTTTATAGACTGTGTTTAAATAGCCTATACCCTCAATAAATAAAATGAACTTGTCCGTTAGCTATTAGTCTAAAATTTTTAAAATAATTTTTAAGAGGAACCGTGCCATGAGTACTCAAACCGAGCTCCAGCAAACCATTCAGGATATGGTTGACAGCCATCGTGGTATTCTTGCTGCTGATGAAAGCAGTCCAACTATTGCCAAACGTTTTAAAGCCATAAACCTGGAATCCACTGAAGAACATCGTCGGGCATATCGCAGCCTGATATTATCCACCCCTGGTCTGGGTGAATTTGTCAGTGGTGTTATCCTGTTTGAGGAAACGTTGCAGCAAGTGTCAGATGATGGAATTTCTCTACCTCAATTATGTGTACAACAGGGTATCGTTCCCGGTATTAAGGTGGATAAAGGTAAAATTCCTATGCCTAATGCAGCCGGTGATGAGATCACGCAGGGGCTGGATGGTCTGGCACTACGTCTTGAAAAATATAAAGCACAGGGTGCCCGTTTTGCTAAATGGCGCAATGTCTATCATATTTCTGCTACCACGCCCTCAGCTCTGGCCATAACAGCCAATGCAGAAGTTCTGGCAAGATATGCTGCCATCTGTCAGTCTATGGGCATTGTGCCTATAGTAGAGCCGGAAGTACTCATTGATGGTGATCACAGCCTTAAGCGCTGTTCAGAAGTTAGTGAACTGGTTTTCCATGCACTGTTTCATGCTTTACATCAACACCATGTTGTTTTAGAACATATTATCCTAAAACCCAATATGATGATAAGCGGCAAACTGTATCCTCAAAAAGCCACTCCCGAAGAAGTCGCAGAAGACACTATTCGGGTATTACGCCGTACTGTCCCCGCTGCGGTACCGAGTATCAATTTTCTCTCTGGCGGGCAAACGCCTGAAGAGGCTACTGCCAATCTAAATGCTATTAACTGCTTAGGTCAGCAGCCCTGGCAATTATCCTTTTCCTATGGCAGAGCACTACAGGAACCTGCTCTAAAGGCCTGGCAGGGTAAATCTGCTAATGCACAGCAAACACAGTCTGCATTATATAAACGTGCCCGGCTCAATGGTGCGGCACGTACAGGTCAATATACGAGCAGTATGGAAAGTGAGTAAGCCCTGTCCATCGCCTTAAAAGACGAGGATTTTGGGAAATAGTTGTCACCTCTACTATCCTCGACTTTAAGGACGAGGCCTTACGAGGTGCTGGGTACGGTATTAAATAATGCTAAAAAAATAGTTGATAAACAGCGATTCAAAGCCATCCAAAGACTTTAATCTTAAATTGCTAAATTTAAAAAAGGATTCTGTTAATGAAAATTTCATTTCATGGTGCGGCTCAAAATGTAACCGGTTCCTGTCATTTGCTTGAATGTGCAGGGAAACGTATTTTAATTGACTGCGGGCTATTTCAGGGTGGGAGGGAACTTGCAGAAGAAAATTTTGATGATTTTGGCTTTGAGCCGGAGTCCATTGACTACGTATTATTAACTCATGCTCATCTGGATCATTGCGGGCGAATCCCGCTGCTGGTTAAACGAGGCTTTAAGGGCGAGATTATTACCACATCTGCTTCAGTTGAACTGGCTCGATTAGTCATGCTGGATGCGGCCGGTCTGCAGGAAGAAGAAGCTCGTTATCAACAGAAAAGAGCCAAACGACATCATGGCAATAACCATAACTACAGGCATAGTAATGAAATACAACCGCTCTATACCACTCTGGATGCTTTAAACAGTCTTGAATATTTTGGTCGACGGGCAAATTATAATAAAGTCATTGATATTACCCCCGGTGTTCGTGCTACTTTTCTGGATGCTGGACATATTCTGGGTTCTGCCAGTATCTTTTTAGAACTGCAGGAAAACGCTAACAAACATCGTCTGTTATTTTCCGGAGACCTGGGCTATGGTGGTCGAGCCATTTTACGCAATCCAGCCACACCTCCGAAAGTAGATACCGTGGTAATGGAAACCACCTATGGTGACCGTTTGCATAAGCAACTAATACCCTCCATAGATGAGCTTTATGAAATTGTTAATAAAACCATCGGTAGAAGAGGTAATGTTATTATTCCCACTTTTGCACTGGAACGTGCTCAGGAAATTCTTTATTATCTGAGAGAAGGGGTGAGCAAAAATAGGATACAGTATTATACTAATGTCTTTCTTGACTCGCCTATGGCTATATCGGCAACAGAAATATTCAGACGGCATCCAGAGTGTTATGATACCAAAACGCTGGAAGTATCCGATGATGGCAATGATCCCTTTGACCTGCCGGGTCTGCATTTTACCCGTGAAACAGCGGAATCCATGGCTATTAATATGATTGATAGTGGAGCCATCATTATGGCAGGTTCCGGTATGTGTACCGGTGGGCGTATTCGTCATCACCTGAAACATAATTTATGGAACAAACGCAATAGTATTGTTTTTGTTGGTTTTGCTGCTCAGGGAACTCTGGCACGTCGTATAGTGGATGGTGCAGAACGAGTAAAAATTTTTGGTGAGGAAATTCCGGTAAAAGCGGATGTTTATACCATTGGTGGTTTTTCTGCTCACGCTGATCAGGGAGAACTACTGGCCTGGCATAAACAGACAGGCGATCCGGCAACTACATTCCTTGTTCATGGCGAAGAAAAAAGTATGAAAGTTTTTGCTCATAAGTTAAAAAATACCAAAGTAGAAATGCCTGAACTTCATAAGGAATATATTTTATCTTAAATAACTTCTGAGTTGTTATAAAAAGGTCGAACAATGAGTGACGCAAAAACAGAAACCACCGTACAGGGTCTAACTTCTGCGCAGGTAGAAGAGCGAATAAAACAATACGGTTTAAACGAGCTGCAGGAGAAAAAAACCTCTCCTTTATTACGTCTGCTGGGTTATTTCTGGGGACCGATTCCGTGGATGATTGAAATTGCAGCCATTCTTTCCGGAGTGGTTCAGCACTGGGCTGATTTCTGGATTATTGTGGCACTGTTAATTTTTAACGCCGGGGTTGGCTTCTGGCAGGAATTTACCGCAGGCAATGCGGTAGAAGCCCTGAAAAAACAACTGGCTATGCGAGCTCGTGTTTTGCGTGATGGGCTCTGGCAGGAGATAGATGCCAGACAACTGGTTCCTGGTGATATTATTCGTGTTCGTCTGGGGGATGTGATCCCGGCGGACGTAAAACTGGTGGAAGGTGATTATCTCAGTGTCGATCAGTCAGCTCTGACCGGTGAATCTCTGCCAGTGACTAAACGGATGGGTGACGATGCATTTTCCGGAACCATCGTAAAGCAGGGTGAAGTGGTTGCTGAAGTAACCGCTACCGGCCGTGAGACAAAATTCGGACAAACGGCCAGTCTGGTGGAACAGGCAAAAACAGTCTCTCACTTTCAAAAAGCGGTACTGACTATTGGTGATTATCTGATTTATGTCAGCCTTGCTCTGGTTATTATGCTAGTGCTGTATCAACTGCATCGTGATGCACCCTGGCTGGAACTGGTACAGTTTGCCCTGATCCTTACCGTAGCTTCTATCCCTGTGGCCATGCCAGCTGTACTATCTATGACTATGGCTGTTGGTGCTATGGTCTTATCCCGGCATAAAGCGATCGTTACCCGTCTGGAATCTATTGAAGAAATGGCCAGTATGGATGTACTCTGCTCAGATAAAACAGGAACCCTCACTCAGAATCGCCTGACGATGGGCAAAATAGAACTGTTTAATGCCGATAGTGAGCAGGATGTTTTGCTGGCAGCATCGCTGGCTTCCAAAGCAGAGGACAAGGATGCCATCGATCAGGCGGTACTGGAAGCTCTAGACAATGATGCACTCCTTAAGTCTTATCATCAAACCGCGTTTATGCCTTTTGATCCGGTTCATAAACGCACTGAGGCAAAAATAGCAGATGAGCAGGGCGCTGTTTTTCAGGTAACCAAAGGCGCTCCGCAGGTAATCATGCAGATGTCTGATCTTGCAGATAAAGATAAACAACGTGCCGAGCAGGTTGTAGAAACATTTGCTGCTCAGGGCTACAGAGCCCTTGGCGTTGCCCGTAAGGATGAGGATGCGCAGCAATGGACATTTCTGGGCATCCTTTCCCTGTTTGATCCGCCCAGGGAGGACTCTGCAGAAACCATTGCAAATGCCAGAAAATATGGTGTTAATATGAAAATGGTGACTGGTGATAATATTTCGATTGCCAGACAAATTTCCGGCAAGCTTGGGCTGGGTATGAATATTTTGCCTGCCGGTTCTCTGTCTCTGGACACAAACGGGGCCAGAGATGCCTCTGATGGTGAACGGGTAGAAAAAACCGATGGTTTTGCCGAAGTATTTCCAGAACACAAATTTGGAATTGTTCAGCTGCTGCAGGCGCGCAATCATATTACCGGTATGACCGGGGATGGGGTTAATGATGCTCCGGCACTGAAACAGGCTGATGTTGGTATAGCTGTCAGTGGTGCGACAGATGCTGCCCGTGCGGCGGCAGATCTGGTTCTGACGGCACCCGGATTATCGGTCATTATTAATGCGATTGAAGAAGCCAGGCGTATTTTCGAGCGTATGAATGCTTATGCTATTTATCGTATCAGTGAAACCATCCGTATCATGTTTTTTGTGGTACTGACCATGATGTTTTTTGATTTCTATCCTATTACGGCCATTATGATCATTCTGCTGGCCTTTTTTAATGATATCCCCATTATGGCCATAGCCTATGACCATACCGGACTGGAAGAACAGCCAGTACGCTGGAATATGAAGCAGGTGATTACTGTAGCAACTGCCATGGGTATTGTCGGTGTAGTCGGCAGTTTTGGTATGCTCCTGCTGGCAATGGACTGGCTGAAACTCGATGTGGCGCATATCCAGACCTATGTTTTTTTAAAAATGGCAGTAGCCGGACATCTGGTGCTGTTTGTGGCTCGAACTAAAGGCTTTTTCTGGAAACGACCCTGGCCTGCTCCCATAATGATCTGGTCTGCCGTGATCACTAAACTGGCCGCCACCATACTGGCAGCCTACGGCTTTGGCCTGATAACTCCCATCACCTGGCCGGAAATTGCACTTATCTGGGGATACTCCATTGTCTCAGCTATGGTAACGGATATTGTCAAGGTACATGTCTATCGTCATCTGCAGCATCAGGTGCCGGGTCATAAAGGTTTTCTGGCTAGATTAAAGCAGCCTTTACAAAATTTTAGTCATAGAAAATAATCATTTTCCCAGCCCCTCGTCTTAAAAGACGAGGGGCTGGGTTTACTGATCAGGTTAATGAACACCTTATTAATGATAACCGTAAGGCATTAAAACCTTTTATATTTAATATACAAGGTTAAAGCTGGGAATGGCATTAGGACATGAAAGCTTTAAATGTGAAATTTAACAATTAAGTGGGCGACACGTTTTTGAATTAAGCGTGGGCCTAAATAAAAACGAATGTCTGAAGGGTATAAGAGTTTTTACTCTGTGACCCTAAATGAATGTGACCCTAAATGAAAATGGTGCGCCCGAGACGATTCGAACGTCCGACCTCTGCCTCCGGAGTGGGATTTGATTACTAGTGAAATCAACTGGTTAGTGCCTAAGTGTATGAATTGTAATAACATGTGTTAACAACTGATAACGCTGAATATTTCCAATTTCTATTAGAAGTGTCCCAATTATGTCCCAATTACCTAGCCCCTGCAAGTGTTACATCCGTTTCAAGAAAGTTTTTCGTCTCAACCCATGTTATTGTTCTAATATCTTCAAGTGTGATACCTATTTCTAATAGCATTTCATGATAACGATATCGTAATTTACGATAAAGTTGATCTATGCCCTTTTGATAGTTTTTATTAATAAAATCAAACCAATCATCTGCTGTTTCATTACTAGAGAAAAATAATAACTTGAACATATCATATGTATTCTGTAGATTACCCAATCACCTTTGACTATCGTATCCTAGAGAATCATAAGAAGTTGAACCTAGCAATAGTATTATAGAAGCCATGTCTAAAATCCAAACATCTTGAATTGCTGGATCTTCTAACTGAGAATGTTCTAAGTACATATTTAAAAAAGAAAAAATACTTGTTTGGTCATTATGTCTATATGTATTGATAAGCTCTGTGGGTAAATGACGTGAGTTTGTGTTAATAAAATCATTATTGGTAATTTTATTGAGCCTGAGCTATCTACATGAGGTCAATTTCCGGATTTTTAATCACAATAAATGATGGTACAAAGTAAAAGCCCCCTTAAATAAGTTGACAAACTATCTA
>JALVAL010000207.1 GCA_027011205.1 Gammaproteobacteria bacterium | reverse complement strand
ATTGGGATTTGGCGAGCATTGAGTAAACAACATATGACAACTTATAAATAACTTAAATGAACACAAAATATGTCAAATAAATTTTTTCTACCCTTTGCATTACCGGATATCGGTGATGAAGAAATCAATGAGGTGGTTGATTCCCTTCGTTCTGGCTGGATTACATCGGGGCCTAAAAGTAGAAAATTTGAAGAAGACTTTAGTCAGTTCCTTGGTTCGGGGGTAAACTGTATCTCTGTCAATTCAGCTACCGCAGGCCTGCATCTTGCTCTGGAAGCTATTGGTATCTCTGCGGGTGATGAGGTTATTACAACACCGTATACGTTTACAGCCACGGCGGAAGTAATTCGATATCTGGGTGCAAAGCCGGTTTTTGTTGATATTGATCCTGATACTTTTAATATTGATACGACTAAAATAGAAGCGGCAATTACCTCCCTCACAAGAGCCATTATTCCAGTGCATTTTGCTGGTCTGTCCTGCGATATGTCAGCCATAATTAGTATTGCCAAACAATATAATTTAAAAGTTGTAGAAGATGCGGCTCATGCTCTGCCTGCTACCAGTCAGGCTAAGTTGATTGGTACTCTAAATTCTGATGTTACCGTTTACAGTTTTTATGCGACTAAGACAATTACAACCGGTGAAGGTGGTATGATCGTTACCAAAGACCAGAATATTTCCAAACGTTGCAAAGATATGCGTCTGCATGGAATTAACCGTGATATTTTTAACCGTTATACTTCTAGTCAGCCAAACTGGCACTATGACGTTATAGCTCCGGGTTATAAATACAATATGAATGATCTGGCTGCCTCAATGGGAATTCATCAGCTAAAAAAAGCTTATACTTTTCAGAAAAAAAGACAGGAGCTTGCTGAATTATATAATCAGGCTTTTAAAAATCTACCGCTAATAACTCCACCAAAAGCTGCGGATAATGAACTTCACGCCTGGCATCTGTATGTGATTCGCTTAACTGAAAATGCCTCAGTGAACAGGGATGATTTTATAAGGTTAATGTCTGAAAATGGGGTGGGTTGCAGCGTTCATTTTATTCCTTTGCATCTACTGACTTACTGGCGTGAGACATATGATTATAAAGAAAATGACTTTCCGTGTGCAATGAAAAATTATCAAGCAGCAATTAGCCTGCCTATTTATACCAGAATGACAAGTAAAGACAGTGAAAAAGTGATTGAGGCGGTTTATAAAGTATTGGGAGTTAATTAATGGTTCGATTGGGCTGGTTAGGTTTCCATCAGGAAGGATTCAATGCTCTGGAAGCTATTCTGGAAGCTGGGTATCGAATGGATGTGGTGATAACTCTTGATACTGAATCAATGGCAAAAAGATCCAGTGCTGTAGATTACACACTATTGTGCAAACAGCATACTATCCCATTGTATAAAATAAAAAATATTAATGACCTGGAATCTGTTGAGCTTTTACAGAGCTTTCATCTGGACATATTATTTGTTATTGGCTGGAGTCAGATTATTCATAAATCAGCTCTTGAGTCGGTTAAAATGGGGATGATTGGTGCACACGCCTCCCTGCTACCAAAAAATCGCGGCAGTGCTCCAGTTAACTGGAGTATTATTCATGGTGAGACTGAAACCGGTAATACTCTTATATGGCTTTCTGAGGGTGTTGATGAAGGAGACATAATTGCACAACAGAGCATTCCTATTTCAAACATTGATACCTGTGGAACACTTTATCAAAAGGTGGCTGATACCAATAAACAAATGCTTCTGGATGTCTTACCAGTACTCTTAAAAGGTGAACGATTGGGTTCGGTTCAGAAACATAATAATGAATCTGTCCTGCCACGACGGCGTCCTTCTGATGGATTAATAAACTGGGACACAGAAGCAGGTGATGTTTATAATTTTATTCGTGGTATTACAAGGCCTTATCCAGGAGCATTTTCATACCTGGATAATAAAAAATGGGTGATATGGGAAACAGCGCTTATTTCTGTATTTATAAACAGCAAACCATTTGGTGAAATTATTGGAAATGTTGTGAGTCCTGTAGAAAAAGCCTGTGGTCTATTGGTGAGCTGTAAAAGCGGGGCTTTGCTTATTCTTGAAATAGAAGATGAAAATGGTCAAATTTATTCAGGTAGAAAACTATTAGAGATAGCATGGACAGGTAAGAACTTTGGAGATTTATCATAGTGACAGAAAGAAATAATATCCTTATTATAGCAACACATCCAGATGATGAAATTTTAGGGTGCGGAGGGGTCGCAGCACTGCATGCTCAAAAAGGTGATAAAGTATGTTCCGTTGTTGTATGTGAAGGTGAGTCTCATCGATATAAAAACATGGATGTAGGTCAGCAGGAACATGCTGAACAGGCGGCTGATATTCTGGGAGTTACTGAAGTCAGAATGTTAGGTCTCCCGGATCAAAGACTCGATCAGCTGTCTTTGGTCGAGGTGATAACGCCAATAGAATCTATCGTCAGGGAAATCAGACCTGGTACCATTTATTGCCAATATGGGGGTGATATTAATCAGGATCATAAGATTGTTTTTGATGCAACTCTGATTGCTACAAGACCAGTCGAAGAATATATTGAGACAATTTATGCTTATGATACGGCCAGCAGTACAGAATGGGCCTATCCACGTACATTTATTCCTGATACGTGGATTGATATTTCCTCAGTTATAGAAAAAAAAATGGATGCAATGAAATGTTATCAGACTGAACTTAATGAATTTCCACATCCGAGATCCATTGACGGCTTAAGATTAAAAGCAGGTGCGTGGGGAGTTCAATGTTGCCTGGAATCAGCTGAAGTGTTTATGACGATAAGACGTATTATTAAGAATGTATAAACGAATATTTGATATTCTTATATCCGGCATTGCCATTATTTTTCTTTTGATACCTATGCTTATAACTGCACTTGCAATTAAGCTGACAAGTAAGGGGCCTGTTTTGTATTATGCTCTACGT
>JALVAL010000206.1 GCA_027011205.1 Gammaproteobacteria bacterium | reverse complement strand
AAGTCCAAAATATTCTGGAAAGTCTTGTAGATTCAGTGCTATGGACATTCGCAGTAGGTTCAACTGATTTATTTAGGATAATAGCTTTATTATGAAGATTCCTTCTTTGCATCTTGTTTTGAACAGGTTTACCTGGCCTGTTCTTTTTTTTGTGGTTATGCTTTTATTAGTAGCGCCAGTGCCGCTTATTGCTCAATCATCCCATCCTGTTAACAGTCATTCTGCTATTATTAAAATTGGAGTGCTGGCCTTTCGTGGTAAAGCAGAAGCTATTAAACGCTGGTTACCTACAGCTCGTTATCTGCAGCAGAAAATACCCCAATATCAGTTTAAAATTGTGGCCTTAAATCTGTCTGAAATGGCTCATAGTGTGGAGCATAATAGCATTGATTTTGCTTTAACGAATCCGGGCAATTATGTCACACTCGAAGCACATTATGGTATTTCCAGAATTGCCACCTTACAGACCCTCAGAGAGGGAAAATTAAGTACCCTGTTTGGTTCAATTATTTTTTCCAGAGCAGATAATAAGCAGATTAAAAACCTGCAAGATCTAAAAGGCAAACGCTTTATGGCCGTAGATCCGGAAGCTTTTGGTGGGTTTCAGTTAGCCTGGCGGGAAATGTCTGAGCAGGGTATAGATCCCTTTAATGATTTTAGTGAACTTATATTTTCCGGTTTTCCTCAGGATAATATTGTCTTCGCAGTACGCGATGGCAAAGCAGATGCCGGTACTGTCAGGGTGGATATTTTACTGCGATTAATAGCTGAAGGTAAAATTCAATTTAAAGACTATCGTATTCTGAATCCGCAGCATGGTAAAAACTATGACTACCCTTTAAGCACCCGCTTATACCCGGAATGGCCTTTTTCCCGTCTTAAAACCACTTCTTATGAACTGTCTAAACAAATGGCTATGGCTCTGTATGCTCTGCCTGAGGAGCATTTAGCGGCACGTTTATCACATAGCGCCGGATGGACTGTCCCTCTGGATTATTCAGCCGTATATGAATTGATGAAAACTCTGCAGATAGGTCCCTATGAAGTATTAAGACAATTCTCCTTATCAGCACTGGTAGAGCGCTATGCAAGCTGGTTATTTCTTGCCGTTATATTTTTAGCAAGCCTGATCCTGTTTAATTTCTATACCAGTAGAAACAATCGAAAACTAAAATTAATAGATTCTGCTCTGCGTGATGAAATTACTCAGAGTAAACAGCAGCATGAGATAGAAATGGCTCGGGTCTGTCGTTTAACGGCTATGGGTGAAATGGCTGCCAGTCTGGCACATGAACTTAATCAGCCGCTAACGGGTGCTATAAACTACAGCAGCGGTTGTTTAAATATGCTTAAGGAAGGTAACTACGATGAGCAGAAATTAAAAACCGGACTGCAGCGAACAATTGAGGGAGCTACCCTGGCTGCTGATATTATTCGCCAGCTACATGAATTCGTCCAGAAAGGTGAATCCAGGCGTGTACCGGTGGATATTAATCAGACGGTCTTTAATGTCCTGGAATTAATTAAACCTGAGCTCAGACAGCGAGAAATTACCTTGCAGACGGAATTAACACCCTGTGATAAAAATGTTCTGGCTAACAGGGTTCAGATTGAACAGGTTATTTTAAATTTTATTCGAAATGCCATCGATGCAATGGAAAACATAGCCCCTGAAAAACGCCTGATTACTATTCATACCTTCTGTAAGAATCAACAGCTGGTTCTAAGTGTTAAGGACAGCGGTGAAGGCATTCCTGATGAGCATATCAATGCTATTTTTGATGCCTTTTATAGCACTAAGGAAGACGGGATGGGAATGGGGCTCTCAATTAGTCGTACGATTATAGAATCTCACAATGGCCAGATTAGAGCAGAAAATCTTCCACTGGGCGGCAGTCGGTTTGGTATTGAACTGCCCCTGATTAATGAGGTTTAGTATGGAACCAACAGTTTATATTATTGATGATGACAAGTTTGCCCGAGAATCACTGGAATGGCTGGTGGATTCAGTGCATATTCCTGTTAAGGCCTTTAAAAATGGCCAGCAGTTTCTGGATTTTTATACCGATAAACAACCGGGTTGTGCGGTTATAGACGTGCGTATGCCGGAGATTAACGGGATGGACCTGCATTTAAAATTAAAACAGCAGGGGGCGATATTACCGGTAATCATTATGACCGGTCATGCCGATGTTGCTATGGCTGTTCGGGCTATGAAAGAAGGTGTTTATGATTTTATTGAAAAACCTTATAACGACGCACTCATGCTGCAACGTATTCAGAATGCCCTCAGTTATGATATTGACAAACGTCAGAAACAATTACGTATTGATGAGATTAAGGAGAATTTAAAAAGACTGACTCCAAGAGAAAAAGAAGTTCTGGAACGGGTTCTGGAGTCAACTCCCAATAAAATTATTGCCAGCGAGCTGAATATCAGTATTAAAACGGTGGAATTACACCGGGCTAATATGATGACTAAAATGCAGACCAAATCAGTCACTGAACTGGCAAGACTGGCGTTAATAGCAGGGTTGGAATGATATTTTAGTGGAAAGTCATTAGTCATCAGTCGTAAGTCAAGTACAAAGAGCTATGACTTCCGACTGATGACTTACGACTTATAATTTAAGTCTTTTAGCTGGTACAAAATATTTAAGGCTTCTTTAGGTGTTAAGTTATCCGGCTCAATACTGTTCAGAGTAGCTATTAAATCCGCATGGGGTGTTTCTGCTTGAAGTTTTATTTCAACCTGCCTGTTATTCATATCAGTGTCATCAGGTGCTTCCAGTAACGCCAGTTTCTGCCGGGCTAACTGAATAACTTTTGCGGGTACTCCCGCCAGCGCTGCCACCTGAATGCCATAACTCTGGGAGGCATGCCCCTCCTCTACTTTGTGCATAAAAACAATTTTATCACCATGCTCTACTGCATCAAGATGGACATTGACTATCTGCGGATATTGTTCGGGCAGATGAGTCAGTTCAAAATAATGAGTGGCAAACAGGGTAAATGCTGCAATTTTTTCAGCCAGATAATAAGCCGAAGCATAGGCCAGTGATAAACCGTCGTAGGTACTGGTTCCCCGGCCAATTTCATCCATTAATACCAGAGAATTTTGCGTGGCATTATGCAGAATATTTGCGGTTTCAGTCATTTCCACCATAAAGGTTGAACGTCCTCCTGCGAGATCATCTGAGGCTCCAATACGGGTAAAAATCCGATCAATAAGACCAAAACGAGCGGCCTGAGCCGGTACATAACTGCCGATATGAGCCATAATCGTGAGCAGGGCAAGCTGACGCATATAAGTAGATTTACCGCCCATATTCGGACCGGTGATCAATAACATCCTGCGTTCGGCATTCAATTGTACATCATTGGCAACAAATGGTTTATCCTGGATCTGTTCCACTACCGGATGCCGTCCCTGTTTAATGGACAGATGAGTTTCGGTATCGAGTTCGGGCTTGCACCAGTTCAGGCTCTGGGCACGCTCAGCCAGATTGTTTAATACATCTAACTCACATAGGGCGGTAGCGCTGTTCTGCAAAGCCTTAATTTCAGGTGATAGTAAATCAAATAATGCTTCGTACAGCGCTTTTTCTCTGGCTAATGCTTTTTCATTGGCACTGAGTACTTTATCTTCGAAGGCTTTTAATTCAGGGGTAATAAATCGTTCGTTATTTTTAAGTGTCTGACGGCGTTGATAATCTTCCGGTACCTGTTCAGAATGGGCTCGGCTGACTTCAATGTAATAGCCATGTACCCGATTGTAATTGACTTTGAGTGTACTTATGCCGCTGCGTGCTTTTTCCCGCGCTTCCAGATCTATCAGGTACTGATGGGCATTATTCTGAATATTACGCAGTTCATCCAGCTCAGTATCATAACCGCTGGCAATAACGCCGCCGTCACGGATGAGTACCGGCGGATTTTCGATAATAGCCCGTTCCAGTAATTGCTGTTGTTCCGGAAAAACAGCGATGATTCCGGCCAGTTGTTTGAGCAATGGATTGGCTATGCCAAGTAGTTCACTTTGTAATAGCGGTAACACAGCAAGTGAGTTTTTCAGCCGTTCAAAATCTCTGGGACGGGCTGTTTTTAAGGCGATGCGTGTTAAAACCCGCTCTATATCACCAATTTGTTTTAATAAAGCCTGAATTGTTTCATACTGGTTATTGCTCTGTAATTGCTCGATGGCCTGGTATCGCTGGCGGAGTTTGTTCTGATCCCTTAATGGCCGGTTTAACCAGCGGCCCAGCATACGACTGCCCATGGCGGTAGCCGTGTGATCCAGCACCGCCAGCAGGGTATGTTCGGGATTGCCGCTCAAAGCATGAGAAATTTCCAGATTTCTACGGCTGATGGTATCCAGTACCACGGCAGTATCATGTTGCTCCGGTTTCAGACTGTAGATATGAGGCAATGCCATACGCTGAGTATTTTGTACGTATTGCAATAAACAGCCTGCCGCACAAAGTGCACTATGATAGTCATTACAGCCAAAACCGGCCAGATCCCGGGTACCGAATTGCTGGTTAAGAAGCTGGCGGGCGGTCTGTTCATCAAACCACCAGGGGGGTTGTTCAGAAAATGCGGTCTGATGACCTAACTGCTGCTGCAGCGCATCTCTGTAAGTACTATTTTCTTCTACTAATAACTCACTGGGTTTATGTCGTTCCAGTTCTGATTGCAGAGCTTCCAGCGTGTTTAACTCAGACACCGTAAAGCGGCCACTGGTTAAGTCCAGTATAGCCAGGCCAAAAGGGGTAGAGAGGGAATTATCTACCCTTACAGCTGCCAGTAAATTGTCTTTGCGGTCTTCCAGCAGACTGTCTTCGGTAATAGTACCGGGGGTGATAATGCGTACGACTTTGCGTTCTACCGGTCCTTTGGATGTGGCAGGGTCACCAATTTGTTCACATATAGCGACTGACTGGTTCATTTTAACCAGCTTGCTCAGGTAGTTATCAACGGCATGGTAGGGCAGACCGGCCATGGGAATAGGTTCCCCGGCCGAGCGTCCGCGAGCCGTTAGTGACAGGTCCAGTAATTGTGAGGCTTTTCTGGCATCATCAAAAAACAATTCATAAAAGTCTCCCATCCGGTAAAACACCAGCATATCGGGAAACTCTGCCTTGATTTTTAAATACTGAGCCATCATAGGGGTATGGCTGGCAGATTTGGCGTTGTCTGAAGTGGTTCGGGTGCTGGTCATAAGGCTCGTAACTGAATTTAATATCAGGATATTATATTCAGTTACGAGCCTTAAACCTAGAATAATCTGCGAAAAACACCCCGATAATCAGGGCGGAAGCAAACGTTGTTCAAAAATCAACCAAATAATAATTGAACCTGAATATCATCATCCCATGCAGTTTGTTTAAGCTTGCCGTTCATACTATCTTTTTCTGGAGGCAAGCAAGCCCATGATGATTGGGTCTAATATATTACATGTTATAACGCAATGCGTTATATGTCGTGTCGCGTTATACTTGATGCATGATAAATAATTTCAAATGCCCGGAAACAACAAAGATATTTAATGGCGAACAATCCAGAAGATTACCTGCAAATATTCAAAATGTGGCCAGACGAAAACTAAGAATGTTAAACAATGCTATTAAGCTGGAAGATTTACGCATTCCCCCGGTAAACAGGTTAGAGCAATTGCATGGTAACAGGGAAGGGCAATATAGTATTCGTATTAACAGACAATGGCGTGTTTGCTTTGTCTGGAATGATGCTAACCCGGAGAATGTTGAAATAACAGATTATCATTGATAGAAGATAGGAGAATGAAAATGTTGAGTAATATACATCCAGGAGAGGTTTTACTGGAAGAATTTTTAAAGCCTATGGAAATTAGTCAGAATGCTATAGCAAGAGCAATAGCTGTTCCACCCAGACGTATTAATGAGATTGTACATGGTAAACGCTCAGTTACAGCAGATACAGCCATTCGGCTGGCAGCTTATTTTGGTACAACTGAAAAGTTCTGGACAGGTTTGCAGGCAAATTATGATCTGGAAGAAGCCAGAAAAGAGATTGATTTAATGGTAATTCAGAAAGTCGCTTGAACTTGACCTGTATCAATAATAGATAGGGCGAGATTTATTCTCTTAAAATTTCTATTATAGGGGTATGGCTGGCAGATTTGGCGTTGTCTGAAGTGGTTCGGATGCTGGTCATAAGGCTCATAACTGAATATAATATCAGGATATTATATTCAGTTATGAGCCTTAAACTTGGAATAATCTGCGAAAAACACCCTGATAATACAGCCTGTTTGAATCCTGTTACTTATTTTCAGAGCAATCTCCATGACGGCAGTTCCATATTAACAGAAAAACAATGAAAACTGATGTTAAAATTGCTACAAATGATAATGAGTCGAGAATCATGATATACCTCCCGCCGATATTAATACGGCATTGTGTCGAATCATCAAAGAAGAATCTTTAATAGTTGATTGCATTTTAAAGAAAAAACCTAGGGTTTACCCTGATCTAGATCATGAGTATTATTGAACACTAATGTAGTTGTAAAGGGGGTCTGACAAATTAGGCGTTATTTTAAGTTTTTTTAAAAAAAGAGTAAATTTATTATTAAATTGTAATATTAAAAATCAAACCAGTAGCCAGTAGTGCAATTAAAGCAGCTCCAGTCAGAGTAATGCATTTAATAATATTTAATGTGGTGGTCATAATAAGCTGCTGTGCAATTTATATGAAAGATTTTCTATCTGAAAACCATTCATAACTTCCAGTTTTGTTTATGGGACAGTTGATATTTTACTAAATAGCAAAAAATCAATAAAAAAACCCCTGTAATCATTTGATATACAAGGGCTTTATAATATGGCTCCCCAAGCATGATTCGAACATGCGACCAAGTGATTAACAGTCACCTACTCTACCGCTGAGCTATTGGGGAAAAGTCGTTGTCTTGCAGACAACGAGGGATATTCTATTCATTTTAAGTTTAATGTCAAGAAACATTTCTAAAATTTTATAATTTCTCTTTATTTAGCCGGGCCTGCTTTTTTTAAGGGCAGACGAGTGGCGCTCCGGAAGCATTTTTAGTATCCATCCTTGCTCTACCTGTGCGGGAAATTATCAGACTTTTAGCACTGACTGAGTCGTCCCTACTGCAAAGGACAAAGGTGCCATTAGTACTGCTGCGTCCATCCGGATAATATCGAATATAATTGTGTGAGCCAAACCCTCTGTAACTGACAGATAGTGAGTGATTCTGGCCTTGATAGCTGTATATCAGAGACTCAGTACCATTAATCTGCCTGTTATTATCAGTATCCGCAAAAATAATCCAGCCCTCATGCCAGTTGGCTGCAGGATTACATTGACGGGCATTACTGGATTTACAAAGGATAATAGACTGATTTCGCTTAATTGCTTCAGAACGTGCCAGCTGGTGATGTCCGAATAGTTTGAAGAGCACACTATGCTGCTGGTTTCTGGACAGTAGACGACTAAAGGAAGGCAATGCGTAACTGGATAAAATGGCAATTATTGCTAAGGTGATAATTATTTCAATCAGACTAAATCCATTAGCAGTTTTAAAAATAGATGAGTTCATGTTTTAAAATCCTTTTAACTCTTTTAATATGAGATCATGATAGCCATTTTATTTTTTATATAAAAAATACCTGCACGTATTTATTGCATTCTGGTGTCAGATTAAAGATGAGATGTTTGTCAGAATATTAGGACAAAAAATAAATGAAACCCGGTTTTTTATGCCCTGAGGTATGAAAAAACCTGTTTTTTGTACTAAAATTCAAGGATAGAAAAATACGGGTTCAGGTATGGCTGTTGTTGATAAAACTGATAAAATCGGGCGCTTAAGAGCTCAACTGGATGCATTACTGCATCATGCCCATGAGAATCAGAAAAAACTGGAGCGATTTGAAGCCATTGAATTTAAATTGATGGCTGCAGAATCCATTGCTGATCTGCTGCAAATTATTGGTTATGATTATGTTGAATTATTTAAACTGGATGCCTGTAGTTTATTACTGGAAGACAATGACCTGTCACTGCGTCATCTGATCCCTGAGTCGGTACTGGAATCTGCTGAATATAATTTTCTTACCCTGTTAAATTTCCCTGTGGAACTGGAAAAACTGCACTATATGTCCTCGGTAATATGTACCGGCGTATATCATAGTAATAAACATCGCTGGTTAATGGATAAACCTGATATTGCCTCCATTGCGGTTTTACCACTTATTCGTCGGGGAAAAAAAATAGGTGTTTTCTGCTGCGGCAGTCGGGATAAAAATCGCTTTAAAGCCCATGCCTCATGTGATTTTTTACAACGCCTGTCCTTTATAATGGCGGTTTGTGTAGAAAATGCCCTGAATCTGGAACGTTTGAAACAAAGCTCTCTAACCGATCCTTTAACCCAGGTCAGGAACCGGCGCTTTTTTGATCAGCGCCTGCCTGAAGAGCTAAACCGCAGGGATCGGGCCAAATCATCAATATCCTGTATTTTTCTGGATATTGATCATTTTAAATCCGTAAATGATAACCATGGTCATGGTGTGGGTGATAATGTCCTGCGTCAGGTTGCTCAGAGAGTTCAGGGTGTGCTTCGAACTCACGATGTGCTGGCTCGCTATGGCGGTGAAGAGTTTGCTGTGCTATTACCGGATACCGGCAATGCAGAAGCAATGATGGCGGCTCAGCGTATTATTGATGCAGTTAATCGAAGTCGCATAGTGGTTGAAAAAAAGGTTATTTTAACTATTACGATTTCTGCCGGTGTTTCAACCATAGACTGTGAACAATGCTTTGAAGACATTCAGGAATTAGGTCTTAAGTTACTTGCAAGTGCCGATCAGGCTTTGTATGATGCCAAGGAGACGGGACGCAATCGTGCCATTAACGCCGGTTTGTTAGCATTAACTTCAGCTGTTAACAGACATGATGGGAAGCGTCATAACTAAAACGACACTCCGGATCCAGTATGCAATTTGAAGATGCCATTCTAAAACGAAAGTCCACACGTGCATTTCTTGATAAACCCGTAGAAAATGAAAAAATTCAACGTATTTTACAATTAGCGTGCCATGCGCCATCGGGTGTTAATACTCAGCCCTGGCAGGTAGCTGTAGTGCAGGGCAGTCATAAAAAAACACTGGATAAACAATTAGAACAGGCCTTTCGTGCTGGAGAGAAATCTTCACTGGACTATCAATATTACCCTGCTCAGTGGAAAGAACCTTATAAATCCCGTCGTAAGGCCTGTGGCTTGAAAATGTATTCAGTGCTTAATATTGGCCGGCAAGACAAACAACGTCAGCTGGATCAATGGGCTGCCAATTATCGGGCTTTTGATGCACCGGTCGCGTTGTTTTTCTTCGTTGATGCTATGGCTGAACAGGGTACTTTTCTGGATTATGGCATGTTTTTACAATCCATAATGCTGGCCGCAGTGGATCAGGGACTGGCCAGTTGTCCCCAGGCAGCACTGGCTGAATATCCGCATATTGTTAAAGAACATTTAGCTTATGAGCAGGAGTTGATACTGATCTGCGGTATGGCACTGGGCTATGAGGATAAAAATGCAGTCGTTAATAGTTATCGGACAGAGCGTGAAGATTATACTGCTTTTAGCCGATTTTTTGATTAGTGTGCATCCATTTATTGATGTACACTAGCAGCACAAGGATGTGCCGCTCATTTTTGACGACTGTAAGCCGTTGAAGATGGAGCAAAAGAAAAATCACACTTTTTTTTACGTTTCGGTAAATTGCCAGGAAGGCAATTTCCGGATGGACACTTGTCCTGTTAGTTATTATAAATGCAGGCTATTTCCAGGCTGGATTTATTCGCCTTTATAAGCAGAATTGTTACAATAGGTCAAAATAAAACCTTAACAATAAATTAATGACCCAGACACAGACAGATAATCCTTATTCAGTTGATGTACTAATGCAGCAGGCCAGACAACTGGCGGCCAATTATCGGCGTGCAACCGGTAAAACCATGTCCGGAGTCAGTAATGAAATCTCTGTTTATGATGCCATACGTCTATTACATCTGGCACCAGCAGCGGATCAAATCGGTTATGAGGCTGTTGGTACAGAAAAATCCGGTGATCTGCAAGGAGATAAAATTCAGATCAAGGGGCGCACCATTTTCAGTGATTCCAGAAATGCCCAGCGGATCGGGCAGTTAAAACTGGAGCAGAACTGGGATAGTGTGGTGCTGGTCTTACTGGATGATAATTATGAACCCTTTGAAG
>JALVAL010000205.1 GCA_027011205.1 Gammaproteobacteria bacterium | reverse complement strand
GTACTGCCTCCATTGAGGTGTCGGAACTATTATCTAATGCGCTCAATAATGCCGGCATTAAACACGAAGTGCTTAATGCCAAACAGCATGCCCGTGAGGCAGATATTATTGCTCAGGCAGGTGCTCCCGGATCGGTCACTATTGCCACCAATATGGCGGGTCGTGGTACCGATATTGTCCTGGGTGGTAACGTGGAGTCTGAAATTGCCAAACTGGACAATCCGGATGAAACAATTATTGGCAATATGAAAGAAGACTGGCAACAGCAGCATGAACAGGTTCTAACCAGCGGTGGGCTGCATATTATCGGAACTGAGCGCCATGAATCCAGACGTATTGATAATCAGTTAAGAGGTCGTTCTGGTCGTCAGGGTGATGCAGGTTCCTCCCGTTTTTATCTGTCTCTGGATGATTCACTGATGCGGATTTTTGCCTCAGATAAGATGGCCGGTTTAATGCGCAAGTTGGGTATGGAAAAAGGTGAAGCCATTGAACATAAATGGGTCAGCCGTTCTATTGAAAATGCGCAGCGTAAAGTAGAAGGACATAACTTCGATATTCGTAAACAGTTACTGGAATACGATGATGTAGCGAATGAACAGCGTAAGGTTATTTATGAACAGCGCAGTGACCTAATGTCTACAGAAGATATCTCGGAAATGATTTTAGAAATCCGTAAAGATGTTTTAAATCAATATATTGATGCTTATATTCCACCTGAAAGTATTGAAGAACAATGGGATATTTCAGGTCTGGAAAAAGGACTTGAGAATGATTTTGCACTGAACCTGCCTATTGCAAAATGGCTGGAAGAGGATGATAACCTGCATGAAGAGCCTTTAAGAGAGAAGATTCTTGAGGAACTGGTGAACGCCTTTAATCAGAAAGAAGAGCTGATTGGTTATGAAATGATGCGCCGGGTTGAGAAGGGGGTGATGCTGGAGGTACTGGATACGCTCTGGAAAGAACATCTGGCAGCTATGGATTATCTGCGTAAAGGTATAGGTTTACGCGGTTATGCCCAGAAAGATCCCAAGCAGGAATATAAACGTGAATCCTTTGAATTGTTTACTGATCTGCTGGATCGGATAAAATACGAAGTGATTGCCCGTTTAAGTATTATTCAGATCCGTGAAGAACCAGATATCAGTGAATTTGAACATCATGAACAACCGGAAATGCAGTTCGAGCATGATGAGGTAAATACTCTGGAAGCTGAGGAATCGGGTGTTCAGCCAGAAAATGAAGAACAGGTCAAGGCACAGCCTTTTGTCAGAGACGGGCAGAAAGTCGGCAGAAACCAGCCTTGTCCCTGTGGTTCGGGTAAGAAATATAAACAATGCTGCGGGAAAGTAACCTGACGGATTATTTATTTTTTCACAAAAAATGCCTGCTTTATGCGGGCATTTTTATTTAAACAAAAGTTTTTAACAGGTTAGATTATGTCTATAACAATGGAATTACCAGAAATGCATTCTGTCCCCGGTTTTAAACTGGGAACAACCTGTGCGGGAATTAAAGTAGATGACCGTAAAGATCTGGTGGTGATGCAGTTTGAAAAAGAAGCCAGCGTCGCCGGTGTGTTTACTCAAAATGCTTTTTGTGCCGCGCCGGTACATGTGGCAAAAGCGCATCTTCAGGCAGGCAATAATCAGTATTTTGTTATTAATACCGGTAATGCCAATGCCGGAACCGGAGAGCAGGGGATGCAGGATGCTCTATACACCTGTGCACAGCTTGCTAAACTGTGCAGTACTGATCCACAGGCCGTGCTGCCCTTTTCAACCGGGGTCATTGGTGAAAGCCTGCCGGTTAAGAAAATTGTCAGTGCTCTGCCTGCTGTCCTGGATAATTTAACAGAAAATGGCTGGCAGGATGCGGCACAGGGTATTTTAACCACCGATACTCGCACTAAAGGTGCGTCAAAACAAATTGAGTTAATGGGTAAAACTGTGACCATCACCGGGATATCCAAAGGCTCGGGGATGATCCGTCCGGATATGGCTACCATGCTGGCATTTGTGGCTACCGATGCCCCGGTTGCTAAAGACGTATTAAAAAAACTATTAAAATACGCAGCGGATCATTCCTTTAATCGGATCACGGTTGATGGTGATACCTCAACCAATGACTCCTGTATGCTGGTGGCCACTGCTAAAGCAGATATTGAGCCCATCACACAGACTGAGCAGGCTGAATTTGGCATACTGCAGAATGCCATAACTGAGGTAATGGAACAACTGGCGCGGGCTATTATTCTGGATGGTGAGGGCGCAACCAAGCTGATCAATATTCATATCAGCGGCGCTAAAAATGCACAGGAGTGCGATGCGGTGGCTTATACCATTGCCCATTCTCCGCTGGTGAAAACTGCTTTTTTTGCCAGTGATCCTAACTGGGGACGTATTCTGGCTGCTGTGGGTCGTTCGGGTGTGAAGGCGCTGGATATTAATGCCCTGGAAATCTATCTGGATGATGTCTGTCTGGTACGCAATGGCGGCCGCTCAGATGATTATACAGAACAACGGGGCCAGGCGGTTATGGATCAGGATGAAATTACCATTATTGTTGACCTTAAACGGGGAAATGCCGAAACCACTATCTGGAGTTGTGATCTTTCTTATGACTATGTAAAAATCAATGCCGAATACCGTACCTGATCATATGGATAAGCATCTCAATGAGGTTCATGTGGCGGTAGCGGTTATAGTGAAAAATAACCGGGTGTTAATTTCAAAACGTCCGGAACATGTTCATCAGGGTGGTTTATGGGAATTTCCCGGAGGCAAGGTAGAGCCGGGAGAGCCTTTTATATCGGCACTGAAACGGGAAATTCAGGAAGAACTGGCTATTAAAGTTCTTAAATGTCACCCATTGATTAAAATAGCACATCATTATCCGGATAAAAGTGTTTTGCTGGAAGCACACATTATTGAGGATTTTGAAGGACAGCAGTACCCGGAACATAAAATGTCTCTGGGTTCTGAAGGTCAGGCAGTACAATGGGTCGAGATATTACAATTAAAACATTACGCTTTTCCGGCCGCTAATCAGGCTATTATCAATGCTCTGCAGTTGCCGCAGATATATGCCATAAGCCCGAACCTGCTGGAAATGGATACTCTACAGTTGCAAATATTTAAAAAAATGTTTCAGAAATACCTGCTGGTGCAATTACGTTTCAAAACCCTTGAAGGAGAGCGTCTTGAACAGATGGTGGCTAAAGTGTTTCAGCTGGCCCAGGGGAGCCCTGTCCGGCTGCTACTTAATTCTGCTATGGAGCTGAATACTGAGCTGCATGACATAGCGGCTGGTGTGCATTTGAGCAGTGCTCAATTAGCAGATACCCATTGGGTTCGACAGTATCAGCAACAGTTTCCGGAAAAACTACTTGCGGCATCCTGTCATAATACCCTGGAAGTGGCGCAGGCTAATGATTTAAAACTGGATTTTATGGCTATTTCTCCGGTTCAGAGAACGCTTTCTCACCCGCAACAGCTGGCACTTGGCTGGGATAAATTTGCACAATTAACGGCAATGGCACAAATGCCTGTTTATGCTCTGGGGGGGATGAATCCTATGGATGTTGACCTGGCCCGCAGCAATGGCGCTCAAGGTATCGCCGGGATACGCAGTCTGTTTTCTTAATACTTATTATAAATATCATATGAATAAAGAACTGTTAAATAATAAATATGTACGCCTTCTGGCCATGAGTCTGGTTATTATTGTGGCCATTTCCTTTATCCAGGATTTTGCAGATTTTCTGGATAATCATTCAGAAAGGGTGGTTAAACTGGGGACTAATAATTACTGCGATCCTATGCACAGCGTCTGTAGTGCTTCTATTGTTAATAAGGGTGAATTTCAGCGTCTTAGCCTGTTAATAAAACCTTTAGATCCGCAACAGAAAGAATATCTGTTGTCAGTAACGGCTTCGGGGTTTGATTTTGAAGGTATTGAATCTTTAGCGGTGATACTCACAGAGCAGGAAGATCATGATGTGAGTAAAACCATCTTATTGTCTCCGGATCCGTCAGATAAGCTGGTGGTTCCGGAAAAATGGCTGGCAACGGGTAAAATTGATGCCGGCGGGGATCAAAAAACAGCCTGGCTTGCCACTATCCGTTTAAAATCCACGCAAAAAGAATATCAGGCCGAGTTTTTGTTTAAGCCAGAATAAAAATACCAAAATTTTAACTTCCGGGAGCGCAGGCAAGATGTTCGCGCACCCGAGATCCATGTTAATGAATATTTGTATCATCATTTGATAAATTTTTATGATTCTTAAGCGAGACCGATTCCCCTTTAATTCGATGTGCTTCACTGGCCCATGCCCCCAGATCAATTAATCTACATCGTTCAGAACAAAAAGGACTCCAGGGTTTTGACTGATAGTAATCGTGTTCTCTGGCACAGCCCGGACACTTAATGAGCAGTTTTTTCATAATAGTCCCATTATTAAGTTATAAGGCACAGCAGGATAACTGAAAATCAATATTTTCGGTGTAAGGAACAGGGCGTTCGCCACTGACAGGCATCATAAATCGTATGCTGAAGCGATGTTTCCCGCCGCTCATTTCGGCATAATAATCCACATTGGCTGGCACTAATACCCGGACCAGTTGAAAAGGAGTGCTGGTGTCAAGAGATTGCTGATAGAAACCCTGTTCGGCAGTGATGGGGCTTTGAATGGTACTTTCTCGAAGCAGGCTAAGGATAAGGTTAATAGATAAACGATAATCATCCAGCTGCATTAACCAGGCTTCCAGTATTTCTATTCGGTGTTCCGCAGGCTGTTTGAGCCAGAAATGATAGATGGGTAGATCAAAGTCACAGGTACCGCCGGGTATGGTATCTCTTTGACGGATAAGTTTGAGCAGTTCATTATTATTCAGTTTGTCCTGAGTATTACTTTTTTTATTTCTAAGGGTGCTGATATAACTGTCGAGTTTTTGCAGGGTATTTTCCAGAATGCCCGGATCAACACCTGGACTGGTACTTATAGCCAGCAGTGCTGCGGCCAGACGTTCCAGTTCTTTAATAAGCTCCATACGCAGGTCAATCCGGCCCATAATGCTCAGGATATCCAGAATATGGCTGATTGTTGCCCGACTATCCCAGACCGAATAGCCCCGCATGGAATATCGAGCCTGCTGAAACAGAAACTCAAGACGCAATAGCGTTCGGATCCGTTCATTAAGAGGCAACTCGTAAATGGTAGAATCTGTCACGTGATCAAGTGTGTCCTGTCTGCAAGGCGTTTAACCTAGAAAAATCAGTTGCCACCGACTGCAACAGCCTTATGCACTGAATCTAAAGGATTTTCCAGAACATTTTGACTTCACCCGTACGGTGAGTACGAGTAAAGCCAAAATAACCTGTAAAACCCTTTATCTCCAGCACCTAAGACTGTTTCGCTACGATGTCAACTGATTTTTCTAGGTTTAACCTAAAATGTCTATTGTCCAATATCTAAAGGTTGCTTGCAACTCTTTCAATTACTCTGCAATGTTATTAAGCAGTATTATTGTGACTTACCTCTCGTTAACTTAGTGTACGATAAAAATTGTATAATTTTTTAACCTGAGATTTGAGGTATTTAGTATCCCCTGAATTATCAATAATATCATCTGCTCTAGTAAGACGAGTGTTCCTGTCTGTCTGACTATTGATGATTTGCTGGATTAATCCCCTGGTGCTCTGGTCTCTGTGCATACTGCGCTGAATTTGTATGGATTCTGGTACATCAACAACCAGTATGCGATCAAACTGCAGTTGTCCGGTTTCAGATATGGTTTCAAAGAATAATGGAATAGCGGTAATAATAATTTTGATATCTGGCTGTTGCCTATACCTGTTAAGCTGCTGCAAAATTGTCCGATAAACCTGGGGATGCAGTATGCTTTCCAGTTGTTTTTTCTGTTTTGGGGAATTAAAAATCAGAGCCCTGAGTCTGGTTCGATCCAGCTTTCCAGAGTGAAAAATATCAGCACCAAATAAGTCTCTTACCTGTATCAGTGACTGGGAAGGTGAGTCATTAAGAGAGCCCTGCAGCAGTGAACGGGCAATTTGATCCGCATCCAGTAGTTTTAAGCCTTTATCTTTGCCCAGTTGATAAAAAATATCACCTACAGCTGTTTTTCCGCTGCCAATACCGCCCGTAAGAGCAACACTTAACATTACAGCCCCATAAAACTAAAATAAGCCTGCTGGATTTCTTTCCCCCAGAGCAGAGAAATAAAACCGGCAGAGGCGAGATAAGGACCAAAGGGAATAGGAATATTTTTGTCTCTGCCGAGAATAAGGATAAGACTGATACCGACTATAGAACCCACCAGTGCTGAAAGTAGAAGGATCATGGGCAATGCCTGCCAGCCCAGCCAGGCACCTAACAGAGCCAGTAACTTGAAATCTCCAAAACCCATGCCTTCCTTACCGGTTATTAGCTTAAAAAGCTGATAAACCGTCCACAGGCTTAAATATCCGGCCATGGCTCCAATAACACTACTGATCAGGCTTATAGGTGAAATACCAGTAAGACTGAGTAAAATACCCAGCCATAAGAAAGGTAAAGTAATATTATCGGGTAATAACTGAGTGTCAAAGTCAATCATGCTCAGGGCAATTAATGCCCAGACCAGAACAATACCAGTCAGTGTATACCATTGAACGCCGTAAATACTGGCAACTAGCAGGGATAGCAGGGCAGTTGTCAGTTCAATAACAGGATATCGAATAGAAATGGCTGATCCGCATGCAGAACATTTTCCTCTTAAAAATAACCATGAGATGACAGGAATATTTTCCAGAGCGCTGATCTTATGTCCACAGGAAGGACAGCGGGAACGGGGAACAGAGAGGTTAAATGTGCTTTCGGAGTCTGTTTTCTGGTCTTTTAAGTCAGTGGATAATTCTTTAGAAAGAAATTCAATGCAGTCACTTTTCCATTCCTGTTTTAACATGATCGGTAAACGGTAAATCACCACATTGAGAAAGCTGCCCACTGACAGACTGACTAAAAAAACAATAATCAAAAATAGTAATGGGTTTGAAGCTGAATATTGAAAAAAATCCATAAGTAATCTTTTAAACAACGTTACCCATCTGGAAGATTGGCAGATACATGGCAACTACCAGACCACCAATAATAACACCAAGAACAGCCATAATAATGGGTTCCAGAAGACTGGTCAGACCATCAACCAGATTATCCACTTCGGCCTCATAAAAATCTGCTACTTTACCAAGCATGGAATCAAGAGAGCCCGCTTCTTCACCAATCGCTGTCATCTGGAGCACCATATTGGGGAACAGATTAACATTTGACATGGCTTTATTAAGTTGTGTACCGGTGGATACTTCCTGCTGTATTTGCTCGACCGCATCACTGTAAACAATATTACCCACTGCACCGGACACAGAGCCCAGAGCCTCTACCAGTGGTGTACCTGCAGCAAACATGGTTTCCAGGGTGCGTGCGTACCGGGCAATAGCTGCTTTTTCAAGTATTGGTCCGATTACTGGCATTTTAAGGGATAATTTATCTAAAAAGTGACGCATTTTTCTGGAACGTTTTTTGAAATAGAAAAAAATGTAAAGTGTTGCACCGATTCCACCAAACAGAGCCCACCAGTAGTCAATAACAAAGTGTGACATGGCTACAACGACCAGGGTAGGTGCTGGAAGTTCGGCACCAAACCCACTAAAAAGATCTTCAAATTCCGGAATTACAAACATCAGCAGAATTGTCACAACAATTACCGCCACAACTATCACAGCAATTGGATAGAACATGGCCTTTTTAATTTTAGACTTTAAGGCCTCGGTTTTTTCTTTATAAGTTGCGACCCTGTCCAGAATACTATCCAGAATACCCGCGTGTTCGCCGGCCTGAACCAGGCTGCAATATAAGTCATCAAAATACAGGGGGAATTTTTTTAATGATTCAGTTAAAGAGCTACCTCCTTCCACATCATTTTTAATGGCCATAATCATTTCTGCCATATTGGCATTGTCATGACCCGTACCTACAATTTCAAAAGCCTGTACCAGTGGTACGCCTGATTTCATCATAGTCGCCATCTGACGGGAAAAAATGGCAATATCCAGTGGCGTAATGGCTTTTCTTCGTGGACCGCCCATACCGAACAGTGGTTTGGGTTTTACTTTAATTTTGAGTACATTAATCCCTTCTCGACGCAATTGTGCTTTGGCAAGAGCCATGTTGCTTGCCTGAACTTCTCCCTTCTTCCGGTTACCATTTCTATCAGCACCTTCCCAGATAAAAATCGGAGCGGGTTTGTTTTTTGCTGCCATCAGTGATCCTTAAATATTGTTATTAAATAAAGTCGTAAGTCATAAGTTTTTAGTCTTAAAAAAATGTGATTATATTCTTTACTTAGCATTTATTCCTTCGTGACCCGGTTGACTTCTTCCAGGCTGGTAATACCATCCATTACCTTTTTCAGGCCTGATTGTCTTAGATCAGGAATCCCCTCTTTTTGTGCCTGATCCGCCAGATTAATAGCGTTACCGCCTTCCATAATAATACGTCCCATTTCATCTGATATTTTCATAACCTGGTAAATACCCACACGCCCTTTATAGCCATTGGTGCAATTTGAACAACCAACAGGCTTATAGAGGGTGACTCCCTGAGCAATCTGCTCTTCTGTAAAACCTTCTTCCTGCATGGCTTCTTTGGGAACATCATGGGGCTGTTTACAGTCACTACATAAACGACGAGCCAGTCGTTGAGCAATAATCAGACTTACTGCAGAGGCAATATTATAAGGGGGAACCCCCATATTCACTAGACGCCCCAGTGTTTGCGGGGCATCATTGGTATGCAAAGTAGACAATACCATATGGCCTGTTTGAGCCGCTTTAATAGCAATTTCAGCGGTTTCCAGATCACGTATTTCCCCAACCATAACAATGTCAGGATCCTGACGTAAAAAAGAACGCAGAGCCGCAGCAAAGGTTAAACCTGTTTTAGGGTTTACATTGACCTGGTTAACCCCGGGTAAATTAATTTCTGCGGGATCTTCTGCAGTGGATATATTGACACCTTCGGTATTTAATATATTCAGTCCGGTATATAATGAGACTGTTTTCCCTGAACCGGTTGGTCCAGTCACCAGAATCATACCCTGAGGCTTGGAAAGTGCATCCATATACAATTGTTTCTGAAATTTTTCATAACCCAGAGCGTCAATACCCAACTGTGCACTACTGGGATCCAGAATACGCAATACTGCTTTTTCTCCAAAAAGAGTCGGGCAGGTACTGACACGAAAATCAATAGCCCGGTTTTTAGAGATTTTCATACGCATCCGACCATCCTGTGGGATACGCCGTTCAGAAATGTCCAGACGAGAAAGTACTTTAATACGAGCTAATATGCGAGGTGTTAAATTAACCGGAGGTTTAGCGACTTCCTGTAAAATACCATCCATTCTTAAACGTACCCGGAAAAACTTTTCGTAGGGTTCAAAATGAATATCAGAAGCTTCTTTCTTAATGGCATCTAATAAAATTTTATTAACAAACTTAACAACGGGTGCATCATCGGCATCATTTTTGGTAACCGCATCATCATCTTTTTCAGTATCTTCATAGTCCAGTCCATCCAGTTCGTTGTCATCAAAATCAGACATATCCATGGATTCATCTGCATCGGATAAGGTTTTTTCAATGACCTTTTCCAGTTTGTCTGCTTCAACCAGAATGGCTTCTGTACTGAGACCTGACTGGAACTTTATCTCATCCAGGGCACTGATATTGGTTGGATCGGCTATGGCAACAAACAGACGGTTGCCGCGCTTAAATATGGGTAATGCGTGATGTTTGGAAATTAAGTCCTCTTTAATTAGAGAGGATGTTTCGTTTTCAATATCAAGTGAACCGATATCCAGTAATGGTATGCCAAATTCGGTAGCAGCAAGGGTGGCTATATCAATAGCTTTTACCAGATTTTTTCCGGTAATATATTGAACAAAAGGGAGTTTTTCCTTGGTCGCTTCATCGACAGCCGAGTTTGCCTGCTCTTCTGAAAGAAGATTTTGCATCACAAGATGTCGGGCAAGACCGGTTAAATGTGTTGATTGTTGGGCTAATACCATAATTTTATAAAGTTTTCTTAATTCAAGTTTTAATATTGATACAGTTTAGTACATACTTCAATTATAGCTAAAAAATATTTGTTTTTTATAAATAAAATAGTAAAAATGAGATATGTTTCAAGAAAAGTACGTTAAAGAGGCTATAATTTACTCATAGGCTGG
>JALVAL010000204.1 GCA_027011205.1 Gammaproteobacteria bacterium | reverse complement strand
GAATAATAAAGATCAGTCCTTTTATTCTTTTATTTCTATATCCCTTTATAAAATGCTTTTTAATTAAAATTATAGTCTTATTATAAATAATAATGAGTGACACTGACAGCAAACTTACTCCTGCTCCCAGGATACGCTGTACAGATAGACAATAACAATAAACCAAATAAGTCAGGCCGGAGTAGATTTTATGTTTTTTAGTCGTAAGGAATTCCAGACCCTGGTAATTCTGTTAAGCATCTTCTTCCTGTTAAGCATCTTCTTCCTTTTAAGTATTTTTTCAGTACAGGCGGCCGAAAAAAAAATCTATCAGCCTTTTGTGCTGGCAAAACAGGCGACTATTTCCATGGCTGATGCCAAAACCATGGTTAAAAAACAGATTTCTGATTCACCTTTTACCCTGGTGGCAGGGTACCAGCCTTATAATGATGCCTATATTTATATTATCACCAGTGATGAACTTAAATCACTGGCCGCTCAAGCTCCCTATGGCGGCTTTGCAGCACCGCAAAGGATTAGTCTGACCAGGGTTGATGATAAGATTCAGATTGCCTATACCAATCCGGTTTTCATGCAATATGCCTATCGCATGAAAAATGTTGATTTACAGCCTGTTCTGGATCAGATGACAGAAACATTTGGTTTTGAAAGTTTTTTTGGTGGAGAGGGGCTGACAGCCCGCAAGCTGAAACGATATAAATACAGCTTTGGCCTGGAAGATTTTGATTCTTTTTATGAACTGCCCGAGTATAAAACCCATGTAGAGGCTATTAACGCTCTAATTACAGGCTTTAGAGATAAAAGCAATGGTATCTCCCGAATATACCAAATTAAAATCCCCGGTAAGGAACAGGTTGTTTTCGGCGTGTCCATGAGCGCGGAGGATTCAGGCGATGAAGCTCTGGATGTTCGTAAAACCATGGAGATTATTGATTATCTGCCATTAAAAAGAACCGCCTATCTGCCTTATGAAATTATGGTTGACGGTAATAAAATTCTGGCCATGCATGCTCGCTTTAGAATTGCTGTTAATTTTTCTGATTTAAAAATGTTTGGCAAACACGGCTTTGGAAAACTCTTTTCCACCCCTTCCGCCTACCAGAAAGCTTTTAACAAAGTTTCCGGCAGTAAGCAGCAGCAAGAAACAACTAATGGCTTTATTGATTAATTAATGTCCATCCGGAAATTGTTTCTGCATCCCCGTTTTTCGCCTCAGGGCAACTGATTTTTCCAGGTTCAATATTCCAGGAAGGTTTGCAGTAATTGGCCAGATTACTGGCAGTAAAAAAATAACAAAGTCAGGGAAAACCCGGCACAACACTTTAAAAGACGAGGCTTTTGGGACTGGTTATCAGCTCTTCCATCCTCGTCCATAAGAACGAGATCTTACGAGGTGCTGGGTAAAATTTGGCCAAAATCAGTTAATAGATGAAAGGTAAACGACCCTAACCCTTAATGCAAAAATATAGTACAATGGTGACAAATTACAGAAAAAATACCAACTTAATATCATCCAGAGCTTTTCCTGCTATTAAATCCAGCAAAATTTATATCAATTCGACAAAGATTATAATCATTCAGGCTTATTATTATGCACAGCGATAAAGAACTACGTTCAAAAGTAAAACTCATTGGTTCTGTTTTAGGTAATATCCTGAAAAATCATACCAGAGAAACCGTCTTTGATGTGGTAGAAGAACTTAGAACAGGTCATATCGAGTTACGCAAGGAGCATGATGAAAATAAACGACTGCAGCTTATGCAGCTTATTGAGCAACTTGATTCCCAGACACTGGAACAGGTCATCCGAGCCTTCAGTACCTACTTTAATCTGGTCAGTGTGGTGGAAGAGACCCATCAGCACAAAGAGCGCCGCCGTCAGGCAAATAATGACGATATTCTCTGGGAAGGATCCTTTAACCGTACTTTGAAAGAATTTGAAGAGCAGGATATTTCTGCTGAACAGTTTCAGGAACTGCTCAACAGCCTGTCTTATATGCCGGTTTTTACTGCCCATCCCACCGAAGCCAAACGCCGGACAATCCTGGAATGTCTGCGGCGCATTTTTATTGTCATTAAAGAGCTGGATGATCCCTGCATGGGCAAATATCAGAAAGATACTTTGATGCAGGAGCTGAGTAATGAAATTCAGATCCTGTGGAAAACTGATGAAGTACGTTCAGAAAAGCCGCAGGTCATAGATGAAGTAAAAAATGGACTGTATTATTTCCGCGAATCACTGTTTGATGCCATTCCGGTCATTTATCAGTATCTGGAACAGGCTATTCAACGAGTTTATCCGGAACAGGCTGATCAATTTAATATCCCCGCTTTTTTACATTTTGGTTCATGGATTGGTGGTGACCGTGACGGCAACCCATTTGTAACACCCAAAGTAACAGAAATGGCGGCTCGCTATCAAAGCAGGGAAATCATCAAACGCTATATCTCTGATGTTGATAAACTGTCTCATCAATTAACCTATTCTATTGCTTTTTGTACACCAAGCACAGATTTTATGGCGTCCCTGGCAGAAGATAACCAGACCTATAAGCACCTGTTTAAAGATCGAAGCAGTCTGTTTGCTACCGAACCATATCGCCGCAAACTGTTTATTATGCACAATAAACTGCATTATCGTATGGAGCAGGTACAGGCACGAATACTGGGTACTCGTCCAACATCCAACTACAGCGGTTATAACAATGAGGATGAGTTTTGTCAGGACTTAAAACTGATTCAGGATTCACTCTGCTCCCATAATGACTGCGAGGTGGCCTTCGGTGCATTAAAAAACCTGCTGCGCTTAACAGAAACTTTCGGCTTTTTTCTGGAACATCTGGATATTCGTCAGGAGTCAACTCAGCATAGCGAAGCGGTCAATGAAATATTAAGCTGTCTAAAACTGCAGGAAAATTATACCCGGCTCAGTGAAAATCAAAAAATGTCCCTGCTGGCACAACTAATTGACCAGGATGATTT
>JALVAL010000203.1 GCA_027011205.1 Gammaproteobacteria bacterium | reverse complement strand
ATATTTTTTGACAGAAGTTTTAACTGAAAATTAAGTCTATGAAAAAAAAGCTATTTATATAAATATTTAACTAATGTTAAGCAGTTGGTACATATGTTGCTAAAACGAGAAAGATAAAACCTCTGGAGGATTATGCCTTGAGTATAGAACAAAAAAGTACATCCGATAATACAGTGCCGAAAAGCCTGCATGATGATGCGAGCTGGGGGCCCTGGTTATTTAGACTGACTCTGGCAGGCACCCTGTTTTTTATGTGGTGGCTGGTGATTTACGATCATGGTGTTCTCGCTCATCATTAATCCATTTTTAAACAAGCAACAGAGTATAAGGAAAAAAAATGATAAAAAACTGGGTTTTTTCTTTTCTAATAGCCTTTCTTGTTTTCTATGCTGTGGATCACGCCATAATGTCTATGCAGGGTCTGCCACTGAATATTGATATGACCCCTGCACAATAAGTCGGAAATAAGTCAGAAATAAGTCAGGTATCGTTGTTATTTATTTTTTTAATTCTGGAACATTAAATGTCACTTGTAATAAATAAAGCAGAAGTTTTACATAGACCCGACAGCCGTCAGCAAAACAGGCCGATGCAATTCTGTTCAGGGTATTCACTTAACGGGCGATACTGGATACTGTTACTGGGACTTGTTGTTCTGTTTTTTACGGGTGGTTTAACATGGGCATCGGACGCGATACCCGATGCCGTTGATGCTGCAGAGCAGACAATTGCCGCTAAACCAGCTCCAGTTTTAGGGCCTTCTGATTATCGTCAGATTGGTTCAATGAGCAGTCGTTCCTTTGTCTGGGTCATTGCACAATTACACCTGTTTCTGGCTGCTTTTGTACTGGCGGTGCCACTGTTTGTAACCGTTATTGAATGGATTGGTGTTAAGACTGGTGACCAGCGTTATGATGATATGGCACATGAATTTATGAAGGTTTCCATGACAGCCTATTCTTTAACTGCTTTATTTGGTGGTACCCTGGCCTTAGCTCTATTTTTACTTTACCCCACTTTTATGGCCTATATGATGGAAGTATTTGGTAATCAGGTCATGGTGTATGCTCTGTTATTTTTTTTAGAAAGCGGGGTACTCTATATTTATTACTATAGCTGGTATGCTCTGCGTTACGGTAATAGAAAATACCTTCATTTATCTCTGGGTGTTCTACTTAACGGTGTAGGTACAACCCTGTTGTTTGTAGCTAACTCCTGGGCTACTTTTATGATGGCACCATCCGGTGTGGATGATGGTGGTGCAGTGACTGGTAATATCTGGGAGATTATGCGCGGTCCATTATGGAATCCCTTAAATTTACATCGTTTTGTTGCCAATATTGCATTTGGCGGTGCGGTAGTCGGTGCCTATGCCGGATATCAATTACTCAGTGCCAGAACCATGGCACAACGTGCCCACTATGACTGGATGGGGTATACCTCAAACTTTATTGCAGTGCTGGCATTTCTTCCCCTGCCTTTTGCGGGCTACTGGTTAATGGCTGAAATATACGCTTATTCTCAACAGATGGGTATTACCGCGATGGGTGGTATTCTGGCCTGGTTATTTATTGTGCAGGCGGTGTTAATTGGTACCATTTTACTGGCTGCTAATTATTATTTATGGAATGGTATGTCTCGCTGTGAGGGCTCCAGACGTTATACCTGGCTGATCAAATATATAGCTATTACCCTGGTGGGCAGTTTTCTGATCTGGGTAACACCTCATACCTTAATTTTATCGGCTAAGGAAATTGCGGCCCTGGGCGGTGCGCATCACCCCATACTTGGGCCCTTTGGTATTATGCCGGCAAAAAATATTGCCGTAAATCTAATGTTAATCGGTACCTTTCTTTCCTTCCAGTTATATCGTCGTGCAGATAAGGAAATTACAGTCCCCTGGGCAGGTTTTGGTAATGCTTTGATGGTAGCAATTTATATTATTGCTATTGCGAATGTTATTTTCCTGGGTGTTTATTACGGCTATTTTACCAATACGGTTTATAAAGTGGGTTCTTCTGTTGCTCAGGTTGTTTCAACGTTGATAGTAATTATCTCCGGAGTGACTATTGATTCCTTAATGTTTAAGGGTGCCCGCACATTGCCTACTACCTGGGGAAAAATATCCAATCGTGGCGTTTATGCTCTGTTTGCACTGCCTATAGCATTTACCTGGTTGATGGCATTAATGGGCTATGTACGTTCTTCAGTGCGAACACACTGGCATGTTTATACCGTGATGAAAGATAATTCAGTAGATAATTTTATACCCAGTATTGGTCATGCAGCTAATATGATGACCATTGCCACAATCAGTTTTTTGTTACTGGTGCTGTTTATTTTCTGGGTGGCATCGCTGGGAGAAACACGGCAGAAAAAACCGATCAACTGACCCCGATTTCTCCTGACACTTCTCCAGTTGGATAATTAATAACTATATACCCAGTAGTATAAATGTGATAGGACCCCGGAATATAATATGACAACACAAAATACCCTCTCTCAGAATACCGAATCGATTCAACACAGCGGCCTGCCGGTTATAGTTAAAGTCCTGGCGTTTATGGTGATACTGGTGCTGGTTTTTACCGGGATAGCTAATCTTTTGCCACAGGTTGAAGGGCAGGCGCCTAAGGAAACTAAAGTGGATCTCGGCGCACTGACTATGGCTAGCTATATTGCTATGGGAGAGCAATTATTTAAAGGCAAGGGAACCTGTACCCTCTGTCATAATGACCTGGGGCGGGCTCCGAATATTCTGGCACTTGATATGGTGGCTACAGCAAAGAAGCATTTTGGTTCTGATGGATATAAGGGTGAAGCTAAAGATTCAGAAGATTATTTTCGAGAGTCAATGCTTGAGCCGAGTAAATATATAGTGCCTGGTTTTGGCAAGCAGGGTGAGCCATCACCTATGCCGGTGATCAATAAGGCACCTATTGCTTTATCTGATATTGAAATAGGAGCAATTATTGCTTTTCTTCAGGCTAAGGACGGCGGTCAGCCAACCATTGCCCTGCCTACAGATGTGCCTGCCGAAAATAATCAGAGTTCTGCATCATCAGCTCCTCCTGAAGTGGCAAAGAATGCTCAGGCAGTGCTGACTAAAAATGGTTGTCCTGCCTGTCATACGGTACTTGAAAGCACCGCAACTATTGGTCCGAATTTAAAAGCCGTTTCTCAACGTCTGTCCAGAGAAAAAATCAGGGAAAGTATTATTAACCCCGGTGCCGTGATTGCAGAAGGTTATCCTCCAGTTATGCCAACTGATTTTGCAGATAAGATGATGGTAAAAGAACTGGAAATGGTCGTTGATTTTCTAGCACAGGCAGGTCAGAAATCTGCGACAGAAACTGAACAAAAAGGCGAATAACAACGATGAAAGGTTTTAAGTTTCCGCCATTATTAATGGCTGTTTTGATTCTGACTGCAGTTTTTCTGTTTTTCAAATACGCGGTGCCTCCTCTAATGCCCGTGTCACTGTTAATTCAATATATGATTATATGTGTTATTGGTGTACTGCTGTTTTTCTCCTTCGATGAAAAAAACTGGAATAATTTTAAATCTCCTATCGCTGCTGTGGTACGAAAAGACAATACCTGGCCGTTACGCTGGTTTTTTCTGCTGGCGATACCGGCTCTGATTGCCTGGACAACTTATATTATGATTAAACCGGACTGGGAATCTCCGGTTGAACTGCGTCAGATACATCCAGCTCCCCCATCCACTTTAAATGTATTTAATAAAAAATATGACCTCACTAAACTGGAAAATCCTGTACGTGAAAAAGTGATTGCCAGTATGAAAGCAGGGGATGAGGATAAGGGCTGGGAAATATATAATAATGCAGTCGGTGCAGGGCGTGATGTGTATTATCAGAACTGTTTTTTCTGTCATGGTGATTTAATGTATGGTGAGGGTGTGTTTGCCAATGGCTTTAATCCCCGCCCTATTAATTTTCAGGATGAAACCATTAACCAGCTACAGGAAGCCTTTTTATTCTGGCGTATAACCACCGGCGGTCCCGGTCTGCCCAGAGAAGGCACCCCATGGAATTCGGCGATGCCTGTCTGGCATGAAATGCTGGCTGAAGATGATGTCTGGAACGTGATCACCTTTTTATATGATTATATCGGCGAAGTGCCCCGGATCTGGGATGCTGATGTGTCCAAAATTGCAACCGGCATGAAAACTGAACTGGAAAATCGTCGGGCTAAAATGAAGGGCAGGGAATTATATAATTTGCGTTGTGCTGTCTGTCATGGTGAAGAAGGTGCTGGAGACGGAGTGGCCGCAGACAGACTTTATCCAGGACCTCGTGATTTCACTCTGGGTCTGTTCAAGTATAAAACATCACCGGGTACGATGCCGGTTCGGGATGAAGATTTATTTAAGACCATTAAATATGGTCTGACCGGAACGGGCATGCCGGGCTGGAAAAAATTAATAACTGATGAGCAGATTAAATCTCTTATCCCGGTTATTAAACGTTTTGATGTGTCTGCAACCTGGTCACCGGAAGATGCAGAAGATGATGCCTTTGATGAAGATGGGCATTATATTAAAGATGATTATAAAGTGGTTACGGATATCGAACCTTTAACCGGTCAGATCCCCTATAGTGAGGAATCTGTAGCTAAGGGTAAAAAAGCCTTTAAACCCTGCCAGGAATGTCATGGTGTTTACGGGCGCGGTAATATTCGTTCTGGAAAGCGGCTGGCTGATGACTGGGGATTCCGGATCTGGCCCAGGGATCTGAATAAACCCTGGTCCTGGCGTATGACCAATCGCAGCACAGCAAAAGATCCGCTTAAAGCTCGTGCTGAAATTATACAAAATATCTATCAGCGTTTATCAATCGGCATACCGGGTACGCCAATGCCTGCACACAGGGCAGAAGGTGAGGGGAATCCGGATCCTGTGAGTCTGGAAGATCGCTGGCATATTGCGAATTATGTTTATTCTCTGAGAGCTAAAAATACGCCACCGGGTAAAGGGGTGATTAAGGGCGTAAAAATATCAGGCCAATTACCGGATAATATGACCGATGAGGCCTGGCAAAAGGCACCAGTGACGTCTATGCGCCTGGTACCCAATATTATTAAAGAGTCACGTCTGTTCAGGCCATTAAATGATCTGGTCAGTGTCAGGGTGTTATATAATGACGATGAGATAGCATTTTTAATGCAGGTCAATGATCGCACACAGAGTCTGCCGGGTCAGGAATATACCATGAGCATTCAGGATGAGGATCTGACTCTGTATTCAGATGCTATTGCCATGCAGTTTCCAATGGCCGATGCCTATACTTCAACGCCTATGGTGGAAAAACCGCTGTACCGTCATGGGGATGCTTCCCATCATACTGCTATGTGGTACTGGAATGCCGGTAGTGTGACGCCGCCTGAAAAAGCAATGACTATGGTGTTTAAAGGAACTGGGCCGGATAATAAACCGGAACCGTTGACCGATTACCATGAGGTCAGTGCTCAGGGCCAATGGGATGAAGGCCGCTGGCAGATCCTAATGAAACGTAAACGTCAGGGCAGTGATGGGCATATCAGCTTTAAGGAAGGTGAGTTTATACCAGTATCCTTTGCCAACTGGGACGGTAGTAATGGTGAGACAGGTTCTCTGCATACACTGACTACCTGGTACTGGCTGTTATTACCACCTCCGGAAGATCCGCTTAAATTATATGGCTTACCTGCAACACTGGGTTTACTCACTTTTATTGCGGGTCTGATCACGGTCAGAGTTCAAAGAAAAAAATATAGCAATATTTCGGCATAAATTATCGTATTATGGATTTTAAATGATAGTGGGAATTTTAAAAGCTTCTTCAGGCTTTTATACAGTAACGGATTGTAAACTGTATGGAGGCTTTTTCATTGATATTATTGTTATGGAGTGGGCATGAAACCTTTACTATATCTATTACTGCTTATTATTTCACTGAATACCTGGTCCGGCGGCTGGGATCTGGATAAAGGCCCGGCTATATCAAATATTCAGGGAGAGCTGGTGTGTATAGGCTGCTCCCTGAAGAGCTCACTGGGCAGTAATTCTCAATGCGGCATTTATACCACCCATAATATCGGTTTAAGACTTGGTGATGGTTCATTATGGCAGTTTGTTAATAACCAGACTGGCCATGATATAATCTTTGCGCATAATCTGCTGGAAGGAAAAAAAGCCAGAATTACCGGTTTTCTGTATCCAATAGCACATATGATTGAAATTGTTTCCATTACAGTAGACGGAGTGACGGAACAACAGATCAGTGATGCCGCTTTTAAGGAAGATAAGCAGATAGGTAAAGCGCTAATGGCTCGTAAAAGAAACCAGCCGCCGGTGATTTATCCCTATCATCTGTCAGATGAATAAATATAACTATTCAGTATAATTTGAACATGGTTTGATATGGTAATTTATACTGTATCGTGACAAATAATATATTGATATGTGGTGTATTGTGAATGAGTAATTTAAAAACTGTATTAAAAACTATAATTTTTACCCTGCTGATACTCAGTGTTTCCGGGCAGGTTTTTGCTGCGGATATAGCTAAGGGACAGGGTCTTGCCAGACGGGTTTGTGCAGCCTGTCATGGTAAACAGGGGATCAGTCGTGCGCCGGTTTTTCCTAATCTATCCGGTCAGAAACAGGCTTATCTGTTTAAACAGCTTAAAGATTTTAAAGCCGGAGTCAGAAGCAGTAATAATATGCAGGGGGTTACGGCAAGCCTGTCAGAAGAAGATATGAGCAATGTGGCTGCTTATTTTGCTGCGCATGGCAATGTCGAGGCCAGTGCCAAAAAAGTCAGTCAGTCGCTATTAAAGAAAGTGGATGATAAATTGAATATCTGTATGCCCTGTCATACCCGAAGCGGTATCAGTCAAAATGATAAATTTCCAAATCTGGCAGGGCAGAAGGATCGGTATTTACAAAAAGAACTGGAAAAGTTTAAAAAAGGCAAACGAAAAGATGCCACCATGTCTGCTATTGTAAAACAACTGGATAAGAAAGATATTAAAAATCTGAGTAAATACTTTTCCAGGGCAGGTAAAATAAAAATCCAGTAAGCTGTATCATTTTCAATAAGCATTATTCCTGGGGCGGTTGAGCTTTTATATTTAATATACAAGGTAACTATTTAGCGTGTTTAGATTTTGCCACAGTTCAAGGCACAATAGCTTCGCTACCTCAAAGAGGCGCACGGAGAATGTGAGCATATACAAATATGTAACCATTCCCAGGTGCCCCTTGAGGGTAGAGTACGAAAATAACGCCGAAATGGGGTAAAAGATGAATACGCTGAGTAGTTACTATACAAGGATTATAAACCGGTCTGATTGTCATACAGGGCATATAATGCTGTTTCAATAAAGCCGGATAATTCCCTGTTCATCATGGCATTTAATTCAGGATCATTAATTCTCTGATAGCTGGGATTTTCTCCCAGCTGATAACGCCCTAAGTTAGTAGGGATGTTGGGTTGTTTGACTAGAATGAGATCGCCTTTTAAGAGTGCAACGGTCTGATCACTGCCGGAGGGTTTTATGACGCCAAACCCGGGGTCAGATTTGTTTAATGAAAGAATGTCTCGGCCCCAGCATTGATGAGAAAAAGGTTTTCCCAGTAAACTGACTATGGTCGGTACGACATCAATCTGGGTGGCTACGGTTGCTATTCTTGCGCCATATTGCTGAGTAAGACCCGGAGCAATTAATAGCAGGGGCACATGAAATCTTAATAAATCTATATCGGCAATCTGCGGTTTTACTCCAAAACCATGATCGCCTAATATCACAAAAAGTGTTTCTTTATAATAAGGCTTGTTTTTTATAGCTTTAAAAAATTCTCCCAGAGCCCAGTCGGAATATTTCATTGCCGTAAGATGTTCAGAATATTCACCCATATTGGTAATCCTGGGAAATGGCAGTTTTTCCGGTAATGCATAAGGCGTATGATTGGATAATGTTTGCAGCATGGCAAAAAAAGGCTGGTCCGAATCTATTTTGTCTAATTCTTTTATCGCTCTGTTAAACATATCTTCATCAGAGACCCCCCAGGTTCTATCCTGAAACTTGGGGTTAATATAATCCTTACGACCAATAAAATTGGTTAAACCCTGATTACGAAAAAATCCTTCCTGATTATCCCAGGTAAACGCCCCGTTATAGACATAGAGATCATTAAATTTATCTCGTTTTAATAGTGCAGGCAGTCCTGAAAAAGCATTTCTACCCTGAGGCTGCTGCATTAAATATTCAAAACCGGGGACATTGGGAAAACAGGAAAAGGTAGCAAACATGCCCTGATGAGTATGAGTTCCATTAGAAAAAAAACGCTCAAACAATAAGCCCTGTTTTGTTAATTTATCAAATTCAGGAGTAATACCATAATCATTGCCCAGACTACCTACATAGCTGGCGCTGAAACTTTCCATTAAAATCACAACGATATTTTTTATATTTTTATTGACCGGTGATCTGACTGGCGTATGAAGGCGCAAAATCTTGTGTGTTGCGGGTTTTAAAAGAACATCATTGTCCGTAAGGATCATTTTTCTGGTGATATCCAGTGC
>JALVAL010000202.1 GCA_027011205.1 Gammaproteobacteria bacterium | reverse complement strand
GTTTAGTATGCCAGCTTTTCTCAATGGCGACGATATGGGAGTCAGCAACTGTAAGATCAAATTTACCATTAATAACCTCTTTGATGATTTCTTCGGTTTCCATCACCTCCGGAACGGTTTTTATGGTAAACGCAATGTCTTTTGATTTTAATTCATTTTGTATTTTGTTCAGGGTATTCCAGTATGAACTGCTTTGACGAACATAAAAGACCCGTCCTTTAAGCTGTTCCAGAGAGCTTATTGCCGGTTCATTTGATCTTTGCACAATCACTTCCCGAACAAACATATAAGGATCTGAAAATTTAATCGGATATTTTTCACGATCCGGTGTTTTTATTAGTCCAGCAGACACTACGTCGCCATATCCCTGTTCAAGCCATTGCATCATTTCCTGAAAATCACTGGCCACCAGCACTTTTAAAGACACCTTCTGCTGTTTGGCAAATTTCTTAATCAGTTCGTACTCAAAACCCATTATCTGGTTTTTCCAGATAAAATATGTGGAGGCATTATTTCGGGTGATCAGTCTGAGCTGCCGGTTTTTTTTTATGACATCAAGATCACCGGTTCGGATAGTTTGTATGGTACGATTTAAACGCTGAATTTTAATATATTCATTAAGCTGACTTAATAATTGCGGGTTGTTTTGTCTTACTGCCCAGGCAACAGGCCGTTCTCTGGTAAGTGTTAAAACAGATTTAATATCCTTTCTCAGGGTTAAAAACATATCCAGTCGATTACTGTCTTCAATAACAGCATCCAGTTCACCGGAAGCCACTTTGTCGAATTTTTCATTTTCAGTAATGCTATTATCGAGTTCAATGATCTGTAGTTTCGGATTATCCTGTTTAAGCTGCTGCAGGGTATCCCGAAACGTGCTATTTCTTCGTACTCCAATTCTTAAACTGCCAAGATTTTTCCGGCTAAGTTTCTTGGTCATTTTCTGTGAAACGATTAAATTTTCAATTGAATAGGAAACAGGATTGGTAAAATGGAGCAGTTTTTGTCGTGCCTCTGTAACGGTTAAGTTGGCCACAATAACTTCACCGTAGCCATTAATAAGCGATGGTATTAAATTAGAAAATTCCTTCACCGTAATAAAAACCGGTTTTAATTTATGGAAGCGGGCAAAATCCACAATAAATTTTAATTCACTATTATAGCTGAGAGGTTTGTCTGCGGTCTGTTGATTAAACTTAAACGAATAAGGGGTAATAATCCGTAAGACCCCCGATTTTATAATGCCTGGCCAGTCATCATCAGACTGTTTTTTTATTTGCACTGCCTGGGTGGTTTTATCTGGGGATTGGTTAAAGTGGGTGGAATCTTTGCTCTGTTTGCCAGATGATGATTTATCATCACTGCATCCAGCTGATAAAAGCAGCAGCAGAGAAAAAATAATAAAGAAAATACCCGAAGGCTTAAAATTCATAACAACTCGTTTTTATTTAGATAGTGTCTATTCTGTGTATTCCCTTACTCTGGGATATGGGACTTAAGAAAAATGGCTATGGTTATTGTTTAATAGCCATAGCCACAGTATAGGTTTTACCCTGTTTGACTTTTTTGTAATTTCCAAAGACTTCTTTAAAAGAACGTTCAATATATTTGCGGATCCCGCTGATGGTAACCACATAAAACCGGCCGCCGGACTCCAGATGCTGACAGGCATCATAAAGAAACAGACTTAATAATTCGTTGCCTACCTTGGCCGGGATATTGGAAACAATTAAACTAAAATGTTTTTCTCCCACCTGGTTGAAACCATTACTTAAGAAAGTTTCACAATTATCCAGCCGGTTAAGTTGAATATTTTTACTGGTATAATCAATAGCCACAAAGTCTTTATCAATCAGAATGGTTTTCCCCTCAGTTGCCTGCTTAGCAATGGTAAGCCCTAAGGGACCATAACCACAGCCTATATCAAGACATTGATCATCGGGCTCAACTTTAATATGCTCCAGCATTAATCGAGAGCCTTCATCAATAGCCTTGGGTGAGAATAATCCCCAGGTGGTAGAAAATTGCATGGGAAAACCACAAAGTTCGGCTTTAATTAGCATATCCTGACGGTATTTCTCAATATCCTGAAAATAACGACTTTTGGGAGGCATAACAATCCACTGGTAAAGTTAAAGACTTATTATCATGGCTGATATGTCTTGAGTCAAATTAGTTAATGTTTTGTTTAAGCCTTTTTGTCCTTTCAGAGCGTTGTGTACTTGGCCAGGCTCTTAAGGCAGTAGATTAAGCAGTAAATAGCCGTCAGGCAGTTTCAGGTAGTGATCTCCCGGAGTTAATATCATCTTAGAACGATTACCAATGGCTGGAACAAAGGCCATATTCTGACTATAAGAGGGTACAAATATATCACCATTCAAAAGAGACCCGTCTGCCCTGATTATTGAGGTATAAGCGATATCTGGATGAGGCTGGCGATTGAGCCAGAACAGAAAGTAATTTTTTCTCTCACGACTCAGTTGTTTAAAAAGTTTTTTGGACGCATCCAGTTCATCTATACCGGCTATTGGAGCCAGAATTCCAACGGGTGTGTCTTTAGCATATCTGGCAAACTCTGCAATTGAAGAACCCAGATGCGGAGTAGCTATGGTAATAAGCTGGACAATCGGTAAATCAGGATTGCGCACCAGAACCAGACGAGCGACCAGACCTCCGGCCGAGTGTGCCACCAGATGAATCATTTGATCCGGGAAACGATTGTTAATATCCATCAAATACTGATTAAGCAAATCAGCCTGAATTTCTATTGGGGCACCTGAAGGCAGTTCAGCAGTCACCAGCTGTTTTTTAGAAGACGCATTTAATTGCTGACCAGCAAGGGCAATATTTCCATAGACTGGCACATAAAAACCGGCATCTTTCCAGCCGTTACCAGCCAGTACTGCTACAATCCCTGTTTTGCGCCAGGAATTGCTGGAACCATGAAAGCCATGTATTAAAACAGCGATATCAGCCAATGCAACAGCAGGAA
>JALVAL010000201.1 GCA_027011205.1 Gammaproteobacteria bacterium | reverse complement strand
CTGATATTTTACTCATAGACTTGTTTTTCTGTTATAAACATTTGGAGAATCGAATAACATGAATCAATTTAAAAATAAATTTAAAACCAGAGGCATAGCCCGAAATGTCTTTCGAGCAACCCGGCTCGGCCTGGCGATAGCCATTTCTCTGGGAAGTATGTCAGTATTTGCAGATGACTACAGTAAAATTAAACCCGCTGAAAAGGTTAATGGTCGTACCATTGTTGAGTTTGTCAGTTCTGAGTGTGGTGGCTGTCACAATCCTAAATTGACAGGTGCCACAGGCCCAAATATTACCATGGAGCGTTTACGTAACGGGCTCAAGGGCAAGGCGGCAAAAAAAGCCGGCCGTTATATATATCCTCTGGATGAGAAATCGGTATTTTATACGGTTAAAGCAGGCCGTTCCGGCACCGCTATGCCGGCCTGGGGAACTGCATCCAATCCAATTGGCAAGCCTCTGACTGAGTCAGAAATGAAAGCCATTGCCATGCATGTTTATAATGAGCCGCCGCCAAAAGATTTCCATTGGAGTATGGACGATATGATGAAGACTTTACAAAATGTAAAGGATTCAGAAAATGGCAAGGTGACTCCCGCTGAAAATGTGGATGATTTACTGTTTGTAACGGAGCGTGAGAATTTCAGTGTTGCGGTTATTAATACCAAAACCCAGGAAGTGGTTGCACACCTTCCTGCGGGCGCACGGGCACATGGTTATACTTTCAGCCCTGATGGTAAATATGCTTACAATCTTGGTCGTGACGGCTGGTTATATCAATATGATTTACATACCTTAAAAGCTATTAGAAAAGTACGTCTTGGTCTGGATGCCCGGGGTATTGCTGTTTCAGATGATGGCAAGTATCTTTTAAACGGAATGTATATTCCAACACAGGCTGTTATTGTTGATGCAATTACGCTGAAGCCTCTTAAGTTAATTGATACTCATCATGTGAAAGATCCGGATGGTGATTATGTTGATTCTCGTATCTGTTCGGTTAATGATGTCGATCCAAAAAAAGTAGGTCCATACTTCCTTATGGCGCTTAAAGAAGGTGGTCAGGTCTGGCGTATTGACTGGAGTAAACCTGATTTTCCTGTCACCAAGGTAGCTGATGTCGGTAAGATTCTACATGATGGTTTCCTGAAGCCTGATAATAAGACTTTTTATCTGGCCTCTCAATCTTCTAACTGGGTTGCAGCTATTGATGTTGAAAGTATGAAGGTCATCAAGAAAATCAAGACCGGTATCAAACCTCATCCAGGTGAAGGTGCAGTTTGGGAATCCAAAAATGGCCATGAATATGCAGCTACTCCGCATATTGGTGAAGGTAAAACATCTGTCTGGGATACTAGCACCAATGAAGTTGTTGGTACTGTGAAGAGTGGAGCACCAGGACTCTTTATTCGTTCTGCTGAAAATATGGATTATGTCTGGTATGACAGTATCTTCCCACCTATGCCCAATGAAGTTACTGTGTTTGAGAAGGATCCTCCATTCAAAGTCGTTAAACATATACTTGATGGTACATTAACTGTGCATCCGGAACCTGATGTTGACGGTAAATTTGTGTATGTTTCGGACTGGAAAGAGAATGTAGTTCGTGTTTATGACGATTCAACATTAAAACTGGTTAAGACCATTAAGGATGTTAAAACCCCAACCGGTATCTTTGGTGTTTTCCGTCGTAATGAGACAAGCGGCCATTAAAGCATCTGGTTCTAATACACGGTTATAGAAAAAATTATTCCGGCTTATGCCGGAATAATTTTTTTAATTATCCAGATTTATTTAATGGGTTTTGATAAGCTGAATGCACCACGCAAGTCATTGACTTTAAATCCTACTGCACGGTCAAAGGGATAAAGACTGTCAAGCTGAGAAGCTACTTTTGATTTAATGTTGGAACCATGACATTGAAGACAAACCTTTTTGGTTGGAATAGCTTTCATATAACGAAATTCTTTGCTGCCATCTTTTTTTGTAACCACTTCACTGAATTCCATTTCATCAAAAGGAGCACCATCTTTATTCATTTGTTCAAAATTTTGTAAGACGGTATTTTCCCACTTATCCGGAGCATCTTCCAGATTACGAACCTTTAAACTGGTCCGACGTACTTGCCAGCCAGAAGAATGGCTAACATTATCAGAAATATCAGGTGCTTTTAGGTGACAGCTTTCAACTGCCAGAACAGTACCTTTTTCTTTTAGTGCAGATTTTAATTCATGTTTTAAAGTAAAGGCATATTGTTTGACAATTTTACGTGCCTGTTGAATATTATTCTGACTGTCATTGGCAAATAGTGCTGAACAACTGCTGGAGACGGTAAAACCGATTAATAAAATGGCTGCTAATTTTTTTTTACGCATGAGAAGGTTGCCTTTATGAGAATTAGTTCAGATATGTTTTAACCTGTAAAAATCAGTTGCCCTCTGCTACAACAGCCTTATGCACTGAATTTTAAGGATTTTCCAGAACCTGAGTCTGTTTCGTAACAAGGTCAACTGATTTTTACAGGTTAAATTGATTATATACCCATGTTTATATAAAAAATACCCGACTAGATTGTTAATTCAGACGGGTATTTTTTGCTCGTTTTCAGTTGTTCAGTCTTCCTGATCTTTAAACAGGTTATCAAAGAAAATCTCTTCTTCTTCTGTTAAACGGCTGCTTTTATAATCTAATAAAGGGCTATCACTGTTACGATTTTGACGGCGCTCTCCAGTTCGGCGGGTATTTTGCCGCCGATCTTCTTTTGGCCAGGCCACATATTTTTTTTTGACATACTTAATCCACTGGGCAGATCCAAATTCAAAATCTACCTGTCGTCTGTCCCTGTTTCGTCTCTCTGAATCCTTTCTGTCACTTTGTCGTATTGGTGTCAGCATATATCACATCTTCTTTAGGGGCGGTTGATCTTTCATTTGTTATCTGATTTGGCCAAAATCAGATAACAAATGAAAGATCAACCGCCCCTGATTTATTAAGGATTATTGT
>JALVAL010000200.1 GCA_027011205.1 Gammaproteobacteria bacterium | reverse complement strand
GTTAAGAATATATATTAAAGGCAGTCTCCTGGCACTGCCGGCTTTCTACTCTATTTGTTTCAGTTTTTCTTTTGTTATTACTTATCTGATCCCGTTAACTTATTCACATTGCTAGAAAGAAAAAACCAATGGCCAATATCAGATAGACACCTAATAACATCAAGCCCTCCATCCAGTGTGTTTCGCCATCAATCATTAAACTCCTGTTGATCAGGACTGCCATAACAATAGCGACGACTTCAAATGGTACAAAGTATAAATCCAGCGGTTTAGGACCGATAAAGTAACTGGCAAAAATTAATATGGGCGTAACAAACATTACCACTTGAGTACTTGCGCCAACGGAAATTCCCATAGCCAGATCCATTTGATCTTTTCTGGCAAATCTCACCGCATTCGCCATATCTGCAATATTCCCGAAAAGGGCTAGAAAAATCACACCAGCAAATATTGGAGTGAATCCAAGACTTTCGGCAGTTGGTTCAATGGCACTCGTCAAGGTTTCGCTCATGAGGGTAATTCCAATTGTGACGACCACTAAAATCATAATGGACTGGTATTTAGGCCATAGTTTTTCTTTTTCTCTGGTTTCATGCCCGTCGGCTGGTTTTACCACTTCAGTCTGAAATAAATAATGATGAGTCTTTAAGGTAAATATGAGACTTGAGATATATGCTATGAAGAGCACGACTGCAATTTGGATACTGAATTCTTTTTCCTGACCGGTAGTAAAATGGAAAATGGCTGGCACAATAAGACCGACACTGGCAAGCATTAAGAGTCCTGAACTCATCCCGGTTGAGATACGATTAAATGTCAGTTTTTCCTTGTCCAGACTACCTATAAATATTGCAAGCCCCATCCCGAGCAGAAGATTTCCAATGATGGAGCCAGTGATAGCAGCCTTGACCACATCGTAAAGACCTGCTTTCAGTGCAAATAGTGAAATAATTAATTCCGGGGCATTGCCCATTGTAGCTGCGAGCAATCCCCCAAAAGTTTCGCCGATAAAAAAGGAAAGACTTTCTGTTGCTTTGCCTAACAAACCAGCCAACGGTACAATAGCCAGACCTGAGGACATGAAGACAAGAGTAGGGGACGCTTCGAACCAATCTAGCCCTAATGTTATTGGGATGAAAATTAAAAGGAAATTGTAGTTCATACCGTTCCTCTCTGATTAACCAGGGAATTTTAACATTTTAGATATTAGTAAAATCAGGCAATAGATGGAAGGTCAAGAATTCCTAAATTACTAAAATTTAGCATACACCTACTTAATCCGTATGCCAATTTTTTTAATATAGCAACATTTAACTGACTGGAGCTTTTATGAAAAATGCAAAAAAAAATCGACCTGAACTTTTAAAGGGGCAAAGTGAATTTACTCAACTTCCCAAAAATTTTATCTACATGAATAATGGTACGGAAGGATCAATGCCTGGTTGTGTTATCAAGGCGCTGCATAAAACTTTAAAACAGTGGGCTAATAACCCAACTAATGCTTTTGAAATTGATCCGGTACTGGGTAAAAGACAGAAAAAAAACCGCAAGGCAATGGCTCAATTTCTGGGCGTTCAGCTTAATAATATATGCCAGACAGAAAACACGACCATGGGTCTGAATATGGTTATTATGGGTCTGGACTTTAAACCGGAAGACACGCTGGTTATGACCGATCATGAGCATCCATCTATCATCTCACCAATATGGATTTTAAAGAAAAAACTTGGGCTTCAGGTTAAGGTTCGTAAGTTTCCTAAGCCCGCAGAACTTAGTAAAATTAATGCTGAGCAACTAATCGATCATTTATTTCCCAATATCCCTGTATTGAAAAATGCAAAAGCACTGTGTATTTCTCATACCTACAATACAACCGGGATTCGCCTGCCTCTTGATAAAATAAAGCAGAGAGCAGATGAGCTTAATATTCGCTACCTGATCGTAGATGGTGCACAGGGCATGGGTATGGTTGATTTAAACAAGCCGGAAAACCGGGTGGATAATTGTGATTTTTATGCCGCACCCACTCATAAATGGATGAATGGTCCACCGGGCACAGGTGTGCTTTATATAAAGAATGCATGCATTCGTCCCCCAGAGTTTTATCCTCCGCTGAGCCAGAAAATGGCTGCCTACATGAGTGATGACGATATCCAGTCACAACTTCCCATGGCTGAAGCACTTACGATAAGGGGATGCAGTATTATTCCTGCGTATGTAGCTATTACTAAATTGTTGAAGTTCTTTAAAAAGATAGGGGGGCAGGAAAAAGTAGAGAAGCATATATTGGGTTTATCCAGCATCGTGAGAGATTTTATTGCTGAAAAATCTCCAGCTGGGCTGATTTCAGCAACCGCACCTGAACTGCAATCCGGTCTGGTTTCTTTTTACCCTTTTAATTGGGAACAGCCGCAAACCTGTTTTAAAGATAAAAAAACTGTGATTGGGGTAGTTGATAAATTACTCGAAAAAGGAGTGCAGGTACGCTATGTCCCTTTTCCTACCGTAGATTTTTCGGAGCAATGTAAACTTCAGTGTCATGAACAAGATTCGGTCAGGGATTGTTCAGGTGAGCCGGTAGAGCAAACTTTTGCGGTCAGGGTTTCTACAGGTTATTTCAATACACCTGAAGATGTAAAAGTATTCAGAAAAACTCTGAAACAGGTATTAAAAGGTCTCGGTAAATAGTGATGTTCAGGGATAGAATATTTAATGATACTTACTTGTGATTCAAATTATGTTGAATAGTTACATCTTTTTTTACTTGTTGTTTTGTTGCGTAGCTTAGGTAAACCCAGCATCTTGCCTAAAAAAACAGGGCTTTTGGGAAATAGTTGTCACCCCAGTCATCCTCGACCTTAAGGACGAAGCCTTACGAGGTGCTGGGTAAAGTTAGTGCAAAATAAAGTTTTAAGTGCTTAAATCAATAGCCCTTTTATCCTGGCGTTCTGTGTAATTAAAAATGTCTTTTTGAAACTATTATATGAGGTAATATTATATATGAGATATAATTATAT
>JALVAL010000199.1 GCA_027011205.1 Gammaproteobacteria bacterium | reverse complement strand
GAATAGAGCGGAGCATGGAACGATAATTGGCAAAATCATCAATAATAAGAAAATGAATTTTAGACAGATCCAGCACAGACATATAAGATGTGGTTCAAAGTTAACAGACTACTTAAGCATAGCAAAGATCAGCCTGTTAACAAGTCGCTTACAGCTCATCATCCGTTTCATTAACGTCTACCTGACCGGACATGCGGCGGCGGATATGTGACCAGGACATACCAATGGCCAGAACCATAGACAGCAGGGTTAGAGCGATATAGGTGATTATGGTAATACTGTCCGCCGGAACCCCCATATCTATTATCAGCCATAGTAGAGTACCGAAAAAGGCAAAGGCCAGGATCAGGCCAATGAGTCCTAATGAAGTAATCGTGGCTCTTAAATACACCACCCAGCCAATTAACAGCACGACCCCGGAAAAAGCAAATACCGGTGTAAATCCAGTTTTAATAATCGTTAATGTCCAGTCATAAAATGAATAGCTGCTGGGATTATAGGTTGCAAAAACCAGACCTAATGCAAATATCAGGCGTAGTAGAAAACTTCCAAAATTAAATTGTTTTGTGGCCATTATATAACCTTGAGGTTCTGAGAAAATAAACAAGGATTTATTTTACAAGATAATACAGCAGGATTAAATTAATAATTAAGGAAACAGCACTAATGGTTTTCCAGACCAGTAATGGGTTTCTTTCAATTAAGGGAACTGATGTGAAATTCAGAAAATGGGGATTGGGGTGCTGTAAATCATAAAGAAACTCAAACACATCCTCCTGACGCAGTTTAATATCCAGAGATAAGGCTTTTTTTATGGCGCCATCCATCCAGTTTGGTACCATTGGGTTGATATGAATACTGGGTATATACTGCAGCCGAGACAATTGCCGGTAACTGGCTTTTTCAGGCATGTCCTTACCGAAGGGCAGACGGTTGTTCAGTAATTCATAAGTAATAACGCCCAGAGAATACAGATCACTGCGTTCACCACCGGAATGGCCCAGATAAAACTCCGGGGCACTATAGTTTATGGTACCAAGAATATTTTCAACTTCATCCTGATTCTTTTTCAGTTCATCAATTCCGGCAATTTTGACCGAACCAAAATCAATAATTTTTACCTCGCCGTTGGAACTGATCATAATATTTTCAGGTTTTAAATCCTGATGCAGCATTTCAAGACGATGAAAAGCCCTTAAGCCTTTGGCTATCTGCTCCACAATCGGGATAACCATTTCAACCGGGGGCAGAGGATTTTGCTTCATCCATTCTCTTAAGGTAATCCCTTCCAGAAATTCAGTCACATAGTACAGCATCCGGGGTTTTTGTTCCGGGGTCAGAACCTTGAGTACATAGGGTGAATTTATTCGTTTGCCAGCCCATTCTTCATGCAGAAACTGCTCAATAAAAAAACCATCGTCTTCATAATTTATAGACGGTGTTTTTAAAATGACCCGTTCATCGGTATCTTTATGACGGGCAGCATAGATCTGGGTGCGTTTACTGGCATGAATTTCCTTTATTATCTGGTAGCCGTCCATAATCATGCCGGGTTCCAGAGGGGGAGGGAAAGGTAATTCATGTGCCTTGAGCAGAACTTCTTCTTCTTCAGGCAGCGGCAGATTTTCGATTTTAAGGATCTGCAGGCTTATATTATCGTTACACTGATGATCTAAAGCCTGTTGTGCTATCTCAAAGCAGTGCTGATTTAATGTTTCATTGTCCGGCAGGTCAGGCAGTTTATTCATTAAGCTTTTTAATTTTCTGGAGGACAGAAAATCGTGGATACCGTCAGTTGACAGTAAAAATATATCGCCCTGTTCCAGGGGGACTTTACGATAGTCGATATCCAGATGCAGATCGATACCCATAGCCCGATTCAGATAACTGCGGTCATTAGAGACTATCACCCTGTGATCTCGGGTAAGCTGTTCCAGTTCGCCATCACGAAAACGGTAGATTCTTGAGTCACCGACATGAAAAATATGCGCGGTAGCAGACTTGAGAATAAGCAGGGTCAGGGTGGTTACCATACCCTTGGCGCTTTGATAATCTGTATGCCCCCGACTGTATAACCAGCTATTAAGAGCCGACATGATTTTTTGTGCCGCACTTTTAACTGACCAGGAAGCCGGAGTACTATAATAATCATTTATAAAACCGTTAACACAGGCATGACTGGCTTCCTTGCCCGCTTCGCTGGAACTCATGCCATCAGCAATGGCAATGACAATACCCTTGGTTCTTAAATCCTGATTATCAGGAATTTTACTGGATACAAAATCATCGTTATCCGATTTAATGCCCCTGTCACTATAATAGCCAATGCTGATGGCAAGTTTTTGCTCCACTTTTAATCAACCTCAATCATTTCTACAGTACCGTCAGGCAGTACTTCAGCCATATGTCCTTTAGGTTCTTCAATAAACTGTACTGCAATCAGAACAAACAATGCACTACAGGCAATGGTGATAAAGAAGATTTGTGGTGATACAAATGATAACACGGTCAGGAACAATACCGCACCTACATTGCCATAGGCTCCGACCATACCGGCAATCTGGCCGGTCATGCGGCGTTTAATGAGTGGTACCATAGCAAATACTGCGCCTTCACCTGCCTGTACAAAGAATGAACAGACCATGGTGACTACTACTGCCAGTACCAGCGACCAGCTGGATTCTATCTGGCTCATAATAAAGTAACCGGCCACCAGACCTAATAAAAAGATGGTTAATGAACGCTTACGACCAAACTTGTCGCTGATTAAACCACCGCCGGGGCGAGCCACCAGATTCATAAAGGCAAAACCGGAAGCCAGCAGACCGGCCATAATGGCTGTAACACCATGACTTTCGTGAAAGGTTTCATAAAAAAACAGGGGTAACATGGAAACTACCGCCAGCTCTGAACCAAAGGTCACCATATAGGCCAGATCCAGAATAGCAACCTGCTTAAATTTGTACTGGTGGATTTCCGGCACCGGTTCTTTTAAATGTTCCATGTTAATATGAAAAATTT
>JALVAL010000198.1 GCA_027011205.1 Gammaproteobacteria bacterium | reverse complement strand
AAATTCTAACAACAAGGATACTTCTGGTTTGAACCCGCTTCAACACTTATTTGATAATAATCGTAACTGGGCTAAATCAATGACGGATAAAGATCCGGAATTTTTTTCTCGCCTGAGTAACCAGCAAAACCCGGAATATTTATGGATTGGTTGTTCAGACAGCCGAGTACCGGCCAACCAGATAACACGTCTGCAGCCCGGTGAAGTGTTTGTTCATCGTAATATTGCCAATGTGATGGTTCATACTGACTTAAATTGCCTGTCTGTTTTACAATATGCAGTTGAAGTGCTTGATGTAAAACATATTATTATCTGTGGTCATTATGGTTGTGGGGGGATTAAAGCGGCACTGGAAAACCATGAACATGGTTTGATAGACAACTGGCTGCGTCATATTAAAGATGTTATCCGTTTTAATAAGGATAAATTTGAAGGACTTGAGCATGAGCAGCAACTGGATCTGCTATGTGAACTGAATGTCATAGAGCAGGTGACTAATGTCTGTAGTACCACAATTATTCAGGAAGCCTGGAAAGCAGGCAAGGAACTATCCGTGCACGGCTGGGTTTATAGTGTTGAAAATGGCATTTTAAAAGATCTGGAAACTCGTGTATCTGGTTGAGGGCTTTTAGCAAAATTACCTGATATTCTTGTATATCTCAAATTCTATTGGGCTTTATTACTATTGCTTAAACCATTTTCGGTTCTGGACTTTAAATACTTTTCCGGGATAATGTGTTTCCCCCAGGCTGCCATTGTAACGGGCCAGAGCCCGGCTCAGGTTACCTTTTTCAATTTTCAGATAATAGCTTAATATCGTGCAGCCAAAACGCAGATTGGTCTGAATATCAAATAAATTGTCCTTAGGGTGACCTATCTCCTTTAACCAGAAAGGCATAATCTGCATCAGGCCCCGAGCACCAACCCACGAAATAGCATAGCGGTCAAAATTACTTTCTATCTCAATAACTGATAACACCAGTTCCGGTGACAGTCCGGCCCGGGTGGCTTCCTGATGAACGTGTTTGAGAATTTCCATACGTTCCCGGGGATCGGGAACCTGTTCAGCCATTCGGGTGGACATATCCAGCAGCCAGACTTCCGCATCAAAGCGATCAGAAAAACCGCTGGTATCTTCAACGGCTTTGATTAATAACTCTTTTAACTTTTCATCCACACTGGTTTTATAGCTTTGTTTTTGAGTCGTAATAGTGGAATCTGACTCTGCCATAAGAGGGGGGCTAAACAAGGATGGTATTAAAAGCAGGAGCAGCCAGAGGAAACCAGAATGGCTTCGAACTGGCTGGCTGAAATGCATATTATAGAGGCAGGGATTATGACAGACTTTGGACATGGCTAATGATATCATCGATAGCAATTTCTCTGGCCTCACTATCAGTGCGTCCCTTGAATTCCAGTACCCCCTTATTGAGACTGCGTTCGCCGATAACTATGCGATAGGGGATGCCAATTAATTCCATGTTAGCAAACATGACTCCGGGACGTTCCTTACGGTCATCAAAAAGGACCTCAATACCTGCAGCGTTCAGGTCAGCATAGAGTTTTTCTGCTGCCTGTTTCACTTTATCACTTTTGTGCATATTCATTGGCACAATGCCGACTTTAAAAGGAGCAATACTGTCAGGCCAGATAATGCCTCGGTCATCATGGTTCTGCTCAATAGCAGAAGCCACCACACGGGAAACCCCGATACCATAACAGCCCATAATCATCACTTCGGCCTTACCATTTTCAGATAATACCGTAGCATTCATGGCCTGAGAATATTTTGTGCCCAGCTGGAAAATGTGACCGACTTCAATACCGCGTTTAATAGTTAGAATACCCTGGCCGTCCGGACTGGGGTCACCATCTTCAACATTACGGATGTCGGCAATAACACCGGCAGTAGTATCCCGTTCCCAGTTCACACCTTTAAGGTGCTGACCATTTTTATTAGCACCACAGATAAAATCACTGCAGGCGGCGGCACAGCGATCTACAATCACAGGAATATTCAGACCGACAGGACCAATGGAGCCGGCATCACAACCGGCCGCAGTCCGGATTTCTTCATCGCTGGCAAAGCTCAGTGGTGTCAGTACGGCCGTTAGTTTTTCTGCTTTTATTTCATTCAGTTCATGATCGCCGCGTAGTACCAGAGCCACCACATCAGCTTCACTGTCTTCACTGGCTTTAACCAGCAGGGTTTTAATAATGCTGTTTTTGGCGATGTTTAAAAACTGACTGACTTCATCAATAGTATGCTGCTCAGGGGTATCAACAGGCGTCATATCCTGTGTGGGTTCGGATCGATGTTCATTACAGACCGCTTCGGCCATTTCTATATTAGCGGCATAGTCACTCTTATTACTAAAAGCAATGGCATCTTCGCCGGATTCAGCCAGGACATGAAATTCATGTGAGGCATTACCGCCAATTGAACCGGTATCGGCCTGAACAGCGCGAAAATCAAGTCCCAGGCGGCAAAATATTCTGCCATAGCAATCGTACATAATGTCATAGGTCTGCTGCAGGCATTGCTGAGAATTATGAAAAGAGTAGGCATCTTTCATAATAAACTCTCTGGAGCGCATAATACCAAAACGAGGACGAATCTCATCACGGAATTTTGTCTGTATCTGATAGAAGATCGCCGGCAGCTGTCTGTAACTTTTTAATTCATAACGAACCAGATCGGTGATTACCTCTTCATGTGTTGGACCGATACAGAATTCCCGCTTGTGACGGTCGATTACTCTTAGTAATTCCGGACCATATTGCTGCCAGCGACCGGTTTCCTGCCATAACTCAGCAGGCTGTACTGCCGGCATCAATAATTCCTGGGCACCGGAATGGTTCATTTCTTCGCGTACAATCTGTTCCACCTTTTTCAGAACCCTGAGCCCCAGCGGCAGCCAGGAATAAAGGCCGGAAGCCAGCTTGCGGATCATCCCGGCCCTGAGCATTAATTGATGGCTGATAATTGCTGCATCAGCAGGTGATTCTTTTAAAGTAGGTAATAAATATTGTGA
>JALVAL010000197.1 GCA_027011205.1 Gammaproteobacteria bacterium | reverse complement strand
TATAATTTATATAATTGGGTTAACATTCAGTTTTTTTATTTCCGGCACAGCTTATTGTGATGCCCTGTCTATCGAACATGAGGCAAAAACAGTTTCTTCAGTTTTAGATGGTTACTATAAAGAGTTTGACAAGGTTAATTCTACAAATAACGATAAGGCATCAAATTGTGCTGCAAATAAAAAGCTGGACGCTCTTAAACAGCAATCCGGACGACAAAAATTACTCAGTAGTTATTATTCTGAGTATTTGCGAAAATAAATACTCTAACTGTTCAAGGCACTGGCTTGAGTGATCACATAGAACTTTCCAACCAACAGGCAAAAAAAAGGTCGTATTTAAATACGACCTTTTTTTTGCCTGTTGGAAACCACTTAATGACCGGAACGTTTTTTTCGTATCTTCTCAATTAATTTCAGTTGCGCAATGGCCTCTGCCAGAGTAGCTTCTGCCTTAGCAAAATCAATGCCAGATTCCTGATCTTTCAAAGCTTCTTCTGCCCGTTCTTTAGCCTCTTTAGCGGCTGTTTCATCCAGATCACTGGCTCTAAGTGCCGTATCTGAAAGAATAGTAACAACATGTGGCTGGACTTCCAGTAATCCACCGGATATAAATATAGATTCCTGGCTGCCACCCTGCTCAGTGATAATAACTTCACCGGCTTTCAGGGTAGACAACAACTGAGAGTGCTGGGGTAAAATACCTAGATCTCCCTGCACACCTGGAACAATTACCATCTCTGCCAGATTTGAAAAAATCTCTTTTTCAGCACTGACGATATTTAATTTCATGGTCATTGCCATGACAGTTCTCCTTAAACAGCATTAGCCTTTTCAAGTACTTCTTCAATTCCACCGACCATATAGAAAGCCTGCTCAGGAATACTGTCATGAATTCCATCTACAATTTCCTTAAAGCCGCGAATAGTATCTTTCAGACTGACATATTTACCTGCAGTACCGGTAAATACTTCTGCCACAAAGAAGGGCTGGGACAGGAAACGTTGAATTTTCCGTGCACGATTTACAATCAGTTTATCGTCTTCGGATAATTCATCCATACCCAGAATGGCAATAATATCTTTCAACTCTTTATAGCGCTGTAGAGTTGACTGTACACCACGAGCCACTTCATAATGTTCATTACCGACAATCTGCGGATCCAGTTGACGGGAAGTAGAATCCAGCGGGTCAACCGCAGGATAAATACCCAGTTCCGCAATCTGGCGAGACAGCACTACGGTTGCGTCCAGGTGAGCAAAAGTAGTAGCTGGAGATGGGTCAGTCAGGTCATCCGCGGGTACATAGACTGCCTGAATAGAGGTAATGGAACCTACTTTAGTGGAAGTAATACGTTCCTGCAGAGCGCCCATTTCTTCTGCCAGTGTAGGCTGATATCCCACTGCTGAAGGCATACGACCCAATAGTGCTGATACTTCGGTTCCTGCCAGGGTATAACGATATATATTATCAATAAACAGCAGCACATCATTACCTTCATCACGAAAACCTTCCGCAATGGTCAGACCGGTTAATGCTACACGCAGTCTGTTTCCGGGAGGCTCATTCATCTGACCGTAAACCAGCGCTACTTTATCCAGTACGTTGGACTCTTTCATTTCGTGGTAGAAATCATTACCTTCCCGGGTACGTTCACCAACCCCGGCAAATACGGAATAACCACTGTGTTCTGCTGCAATATTACGGATAAGTTCCATCATATTAACGGTTTTACCAACACCCGCACCACCAAACAAACCGACTTTACCACCCTTTGCGAATGGACAAACCAGATCAATTACCTTAATTCCAGTTTCCAGTAATTCGGCTGCAGCAGCCAGATCTTCATAAGCCGGTGCCGAACGGTGAATAGATGCACGCTTTTGCTCACCCACATCACCTTTTTCATCAATCGGATTACCCAGTACATCCATAATACGACCCAGTGTTTCGGTACCCACAGGTACTGAAATCGGGGCGCCTGTGGCTACCACTTCCAGGCCGCGTTTAACACCATCGGTACTACCCATAGCAATACAGCGAACAACACCATCACCTAACTGCTGCTGAACTTCCAGAGTTAGTTCTGCTTCATTGACTATTACTGCGTCATAAATCTTTGGTAAGGCATCACGTGGAAATTCCACGTCAACGACCGCACCAATGATCTGGACAATTTTTCCTGAACTCATTTTTAGTTCCTCTTCAAATCTTAATTCTATACAGCAGCTGCACCGGCAACAATTTCGGATAGTTCCTGAGTAATGGAGGCCTGTCTTGCCTTGTTATAGACTAGCTGCAGGTCATCAATCATATCGCCGGCATTATCGGTTGCGCTCTTCATTGCAACCATTCGTGCTGACTGTTCACAGGCCATATTTTCTACTACACCCTGATATACCAGAGATTCAATATAGCGCATTAATAATGCATCAATAACTTCTTCTGCTTCGGGCTCGTAAAGGTAGTCCCAGTGATATGTCATATTGGCATGATCATCTTCTTCAGAAACCTCATGATATCGCGCGCGATCGTTATTTTCTGCCTGTGACAGCGCAATAGGTAATAACTGCGCCACAATCGGCTGCTGCGTCATGGTATTAACAAATTTATTAAACACCACAAATAAACGATCAATTCTGCCTTCAGCATAAGCATCCAGCATCACCTTGACACTGCCAATCAAATCTTCCAGACCGGGTTCATCACCCAGATGTTCTGTATGGGAGACAATATTACCGCCAACACGCTTAAAAAATGCACTGGCTTTTGAGCCAATGACACAGATATCTATTTCAACTTCTTTTTCATTACAGAATTTCATATCTGAAATAGCTTCTTTAAACAGATTGGTATTCAATCCGCCGCATAAGCCTCGATCCGACGAAATAATAATATATCCCACCCGTTTCATCTTTCGCTCAAGCAGATACGGGTGTTTGTATTCCGTATGTGCCAGAGACAGATGACGAACCACATCAATCATTTTTTCAGCATAGGGACGTGAGGCACTCATACGATCCTGAGCACGTCGCATTTTACTGGCCGCCACCATTTCCATTGCGCTGGTGATTTTCTGGGTATTTTTAATACTGCTGATCTGACTACGAATTTCTTTTCCGCTTGCCATACTCAGGTCTCCTGTTTACCAGCTACTATTGGATTTGAATGCTGCAACTGCGTCATCCAGTGCTTTTTCAATATCATCATTATAATCACCAGATTCATTAATCTGGCTCATTAAATCAGCATGATTGGCTTTCATATAATCTTGCAGTGCATCTTCAAAATCTACGATTTTAGCTACCTCTACATCATCCAGATAACCTTTGGTTGCCGCAAACAGTGATATCGCCATTTGAGCAATGCTATAGGGAGAGTACTGAGTCTGCTTCATCAGTTCGGTTACTCGCTGACCACGTTCAATCTGACTGCGAGTTGCTTCATCCAGATCCGATGCAAACTGGGCAAATGCCGCCAGTTCACGATACTGAGCCAGATCCAGACGAATACCACCACCGAGTTTCTTAATGATCTTGGTCTGAGCTGCACCACCCACACGAGATACGGACAGGCCGGCATTTATCGCTGGACGGATACCGGAGTTGAACAGGTCGGTTTCCAGAAAGATCTGACCATCGGTAATTGATATTACGTTGGTGGGTACAAATGCTGATACGTCACCTGCCTGAGTTTCAATAACAGGCAAAGCAGTTAATGATCCGGTTTTGCCCGTCACTTTTCCATCGGTCGCTTTTTCAACAAAATCAGCACTAACGCGAGATGCACGTTCCAGCAGACGTGAATGCAGATAGAACACATCACCCGGATACGCTTCACGACCCGGTGGGCGACGCAATAACAGAGAAACCTGACGATAGGCCCAGGCCTGCTTGGTCAAATCATCATATATAATCAGGGCATCTTCACCTCGATCACGGAAATATTCGCCCATGGTACAACCAGAGTATGGTGCAATATACTGCATTGCTGCCGCATCAGAAGCCGGCGCAGCGACCACAATAGTGTTATCCATAGCACCAAATTCTTCCAGCTTACGTACTACTGCAGCAATACTGGAGGCCTTCTGTCCTACGGCAACATAAATACATTTAATTCCGGAATCTTTCTGGTTGATAATGGCATCAACCGCAACTGCGGTTTTACCAGTCTGACGGTCACCAATAATCAGTTCACGCTGTCCACGCCCAATTGGCACCATGGCATCAACAGATTTTAGACCGGTTTGTACCGGCTGATCAACAGACTGCCGGGAAATTACACCTGGTGCGATTTTTTCAATGGGAGATGTTTCTTTAGCATCTATCGGGCCTTTGCCGTCAATGGGATTACCCAGTGAATCAACAACACGACCTAATAATGATTCGCCAACGGGCACTTCCAGAATACGTCCGGTACATTTGACCTTGTCACCTTCTGAGATGTGTTTGTAATCACCTAAAACCACGGAGCCGACAGAATCACGTTCCAGGTTCAGTGCCATACCAAAGGTGTTGCCGGGAAATTCAATCATTTCCCCGGACATGACATCACTTAGTCCATGGATCAGAGCAATACCGTCAGTCAGACTGACCACAGTACCTTCTGTATTAGCTTCGATTGTTACATCAAAATTTTCTATACGACTTTTTATCAGGTCGCTAATTTCTGATGGATTTAATTGCATTTTTTAATCCTCTTGTTCCGACTTGCTCAGCTTTTTAATTATTCAGCCAAGCAGGGAATGTGTAATTTTTTCCAGCTGCGTTTTTACTGAACCATCAATTACCATATCGCCTGCACGAATGATGACTCCACCGAGTAATGATTTATCGGTTTTGGTGGTTATTGTCACTTCACGACCGAGTTTGTTTTTCAGTGCTTCCGCAATGCTTTTCTTCTGTGTAGCATTAACGGCATAGGCTGAAATTACCTGTGCTTTAATACTGCCTTCAAATTCTGCACGCAATACTTCAAAAGCATCAGCAATAGCGGGAATAATTTCCAGACGACCATTTTCTGCTGCCAGTTTAAGGAAATTCATACCCTGCTCATCCAGCCCGTCTTTACAGATTTCCTTAAACAGGGATAAAACCTGTTCATCTGTAACATCCGGGTTGGTGATCACCTCGATCATGGATCCATTCGAAGCCACTTCCTTAAGAAGAGCCAGCTTGTCAGACCATGCTTTAAGATTTTTATCGGCAAGTGCCAGAGAAAAGATTGCCTGAGCATAAGGTCTAGCTAATGTGCTTATTTCTGCCATTATTGTGTGTCCTTATATCTGCCCGACAACATCTTGCAACAGTTCGCCATGTGCTTTGGCATCGATCTCTTTCTTGATGATCTTGCCTGCTGCAGCCACAGTGATATCAACCACCTGGGCACGCAGTGTTTCTTTCGCACGATTCACTTCTTGTTCAATCTCAGCATTTGCAGCTGTAATCAGACGTTCACCTTCAGTCTTGGCATCAATTTTAGCTTCATCTATTATTTCCGCCGCACGTTTCTGTGCCTGAGCAAGTATTTCTGCTGCCTGCTCTTTGGCTTCCTTAATATGTTGAGCTGCTTTTTGCTCTGCCAGCTCCTGTTCGTGTATACCACGTTCAGCAGCAGCAAGACCATCGGCAATACGCTTCTTACGATCGTCCATCATCCGGGTCATTGGTACCCAGAGATATTTACCTATGAACCAGACCAATATCGCAAAGGTTATTAGCTGGCCTATAAGAGTTGCGGTAATGCTCATCGCCTAATTCCTGTTGGTTGTTAAGTTAATTCTTTATTTTTGTTTCACTAAAAACAGATTAACCGCCAACAGAGGCTTGAACAGCGGCAGCAAACGGGTTAGCAAATACAAACCACATTGCCATACCCAATATGATCATTGGGAATGCTTCCATCAGACCACCGGTAAACAGCATTTGACCCATTAACTGCGGGCGCATTTCAGGCTGACGGGCAATACCTTCCAGGAACTTGGAACAGATTAAACCCCATCCCAGTGCTGAACCCAGACCTGCCGCAGCCAGAATAATACCTACTGCGATTGCTGTGTAACCATAAACTAAAGCCATTGCTTCCATTAGTTTCTCCTAATATTTAAATTTTGAATGTTTAAAGGTTTTGAATAGTGTGTTCGTTGCTGTTTATTATATTGTTGTTTAATGTTCTTCTTCCATATCCTGATGCGCTAAGCCCAGGTAAACAATGGTTAATAACATAAAGATAAAGGCCTGTAGTGAAATCACCAGGATATGGAAAATTGCCCATACAGTGCCTAAAGCTATTTGAGGTAAAAGTCCCAGTAAAGAGGCACCACCTAAAAGTGCAATCAGCATAAAGATCAGCTCACCGGCAAACATATTACCGAACAGACGCAGACCCAGGCTGACTGGTTTAGCAATCTCTTCAATCGACGTCATAATAATATTGACCGGGATCAGATACTTGCCAAAAGGGTGAAACAGGAACATTTTAAGATAGCCAATCGGCCCCTTAATCTTAATATTGTAAAAAATGATTAATGCAAAGACTGAAATTGCCAGAGCAAAGGTGGTGCTGAGGTCAGTGGTTGGAACCACTCTCATATAATGGATACCCACCAGCTGACCCAGTGAGGGAAGTAAATCGACCGGTAATAAATCCATTGCGTTCATCAGGAACACCCACATAAATATCGTTAAAGCCAGGGGCCCTATTAGTGGATTACTGCCAGGGAAAATATCTTTAATTTGCTGCTGAACAAATTCAACAATTGCTTCCAATACGTTTTGACCACCGGACGGGGTGTCCGCTGTCATAGATTTGCCCATCTTCCAGGCTATATACATCAGCACTCCGGCTAATAACCAACTATAGAACAGGGTATCAAGGTTAATCACCCAGAAACCACCATCACCAATGCTGTTATTGTGCAAGTGATGCTGAATATACTCAACGGCCGTCAGGTCGTTTGCTTCATTAGCAATAGAGCTACTCACAGTTACATCTCCAAGATTTAAATAAATTCTTTTCTTCAGTCCGGGCAATAAAAACTTTAAACTGCTCAGGATTGATAGCTGGTATCGACTTTATTGGCAATAAAACTTAACTGGGTTACAGCAAATCCAAGCAGAATTGCCAGTGGGTCCATTTTTAAAATACCCATTCCAAAAGCCATAAGAACCAGAGTCAGGATAAACTTCTGAACCACGCCGGTATAAATTTCTATATACCCCTGCTGCTTCTCTGTGGAACCAGCTTCACCTGCGCGGCTTATTCGCCAGGCCATTAATAGCGTGCCTGTCAGTGTAATGCTTCCGCCATAAACGGCGCCTAGAAACCCATATAAACTATAAAATATCAGGTAACTCAGAGCGATTATGAATGTCAGTGTCAGCTGTATAATAAATAGTCTGCGTACTACCCGACGCATGACCACCTTTGCAAAGCTCATTTCTTTACCTGCCCGTTTCCGGCTGGCTTCCTATTTATTTATTGATAACTCAATAGATTGCTTTCAGCTGTAATATATTTCTTATGCAACATTATAGTGCAGGAGAATTATAAAGATAATATTGCCCTAGATCAATGAAAATAACGATATTCTAATATTTATTACTTAACAGGTATGCTGAATCTATTGTTCAATTCCTAAAGAGTAGAGTCCAGATTCGCATACTTATAACCCGTTTGAAATGAATTTTTTCTTTTGGGTATTTTGCAAGTATAGTTGATTAACATAGTGTTTGTCATCCAGACCCGATCATTTTATTTAATATGTGCCAGAATCCCTTCCAGTTCATCAATACTATTATACTGAATAACCATTTTACCATTACCTCTGCTACCGTGCTGAAAAATTACTCTGGCACCCAGCTTGTCCGTCAGGTTTTTTTGTAGATTCATTATATTGGGATCGTCTTTTTTCTGCTGTTTTTCTTTAGGATTAAGGATTTTCTTAATAAGCCTTTCGGTTTCTCGAACGGACAGTCCCTTACTGACTACATGGCGTGCCGTATAACTTTGTTCTTCACCCTTCAGGGCCAGCAGAGCTCGGGCATGACCCATTTCCAGATCACCGTTTTCCAGCAGACGTCTGGGACCAGCTTCCAGATCCAGCAGACGCAGCAAATTAGATACCGATGCCCGGGAACGCCCCACAGCATCCGCCGCCAGTTGATGCGTCATATTAAATTCATCAATCAGGCGTTTCAGTGCATTGGCTTCTTCAATAGGATTAAGTTCTTCACGCTGAATATTTTCAATCAGTGACATGGCAACAGCAGCACGATCAGGAACATCGCGGATCACCGCCGGAATGTCAGCCAGGCCAGCCATTTGTGAAGCACGCCAGCGACGTTCACCAGCAATAATTTCATATTTTTGATCGCCGCTGCTGGTGGTATCAGCCATCGGGCGGATTACTATAGGCTGCACCACACCCTGGGCTTTAATAGAACTGGCCAGCTCCTCAAGAGCTTCAGGGTGCATATCTATACGCGGTTGATACACGCCCGGCTGAATAAATTCGACCGGTACGTTATGCAATTCCCCATCGCCACGATTATGACGACCGGTTTCAGCTGTATCCGTTTCCGAACGCCGGGTAGTTTTAACACTGCCACTCAGCAAAGCATCCAGACCACGACCTAAACCTCGTTTTTTTACTACCACTGACAAAATTCCTTCAATCTGGTTAATCCCTGAACATTTCAGAAGACTTACCATTATAGAAAAATTGACCAAATAACAAAAGAATTTAATTTGCTATAAAAATATCATTCCTAATTAGCTCGGCATAAATTACCGTATCAGCCTGTAGAACCTGTATTTCCGGGGGTGCTCAAGTACATTCACATATCGGTTTAGGACTTTCCACAAACTTGTTTTGCTAAAAGTCTTTATCCTGCTGATTACAAAATATCAATGGTTAATTTATTAAATAATTTTATTTCTGGTTTTTAACAGCCCGTATTCGGTCAATACTCCATTCACCCGAACCCACAGCACAGAGATATAAAAATACCAATGAATATTGTGCAGCTAATTCTCCACCATTTAATATAGGCCAGAACCCCTGTGGTGCATGTACCATAAAACAGGCAACAGCCATAAATCCTGAAAGTAATAAAGCAATTGAGCGGGTAAACAATCCAAGCATAATTAAACAACCACCCGCCAGCTCCAGCGTACCGGGCACCTAAAATTTTTCTGTCCGCCATTCTGCATAAACAGAAAACCGATTATTATGCGTAAAAAACTCAATAAACGAGGTTTTCATATTATCCGTAGTTGTTCCATCTTATACTCCCTTTGATTTCAGTAACTCTCTTAGCTCTGAAGGTAAAAATGAACGGGCTTTGCGGGTAATAAGTGCTTCATTTTTTTGCCAGAGAATACCCAGGTAAATAATTAACAGACCAATAGCTGTTAAGGTTATGGGAAATAACCAGCTGTCTTTAAACACACTGGAGGCCAGATGCCCCAAATAAATACAGGCGCCCAGTGCACCAAATATAACAAATACCCGCCGAATCAATAGTACACCTATTCCCAACATGAAAACATTAATGCTGAAGTAAATAAATTTGGACAGTTCACTATCTGAATGCTGGGAAGATAAACCACCCCAGAATGCCATCACAGCGAAGATATATAACCAGAACGCATAATCCACAGTTGTTCTGGAACGAAGATCTACCCAGAAAGCCAGTAATATCATTAACAGGCCAAAGTACATTGACACTAATGCCCGCAGTTCAAAATCTGCTCTTCCACCAACTATCATTGCTGACAGGTCCATGGATAAATACCAGAGCGTGACCGCTACAGGCATAAGTAGAAAGGAATACTTATATCGCCAGGCAATAATCGCACCCATTGCCAGTGTTCCAAGTTCCAGATACAGCCAGTGCCATTTAATATATCTATGATAGGCTCTGTAAACGGTATCATCCGGCCAGAATCCCAAAGCCTGCTGCAGACCATAAATAGCCAGCGGTGTTAATGCCACTACAAAGGTGGCACATATTCCCGCTGGAACAGGATATCCCTGACGTTGAAAATACTGTGTGAGTCTTAAGCCGACACCAGCATATAGAAGGGCAATAATAAAGATACCCCAGCCGCCAAAGGATTCCCAGCCCAGATTCATAAACAGGGTCATGGCACCAATGGCAATTAAACCACCCAGATAATACAGCACATGAGTAAAATCAAAAACCGGAGCGATGCCAGGCTGTGCTTTTAAAAATTCAATCAGCTCATCTACCTGCTCAGAACTGATAATTTTATTGTTAACGGCTTTACTAAGATTTTTCCTGGTTATTTTCATTACCCCTTAAGCCCTTATAATAAAATTAGAAAATAGCCAAAATCAGGGAATAGATGAAAAATCAACAGCCCTGAATATGTCAGGAATTTTCCTCAATCAGTTCCTGCTCCCTGCGCAGCATCTC
>JALVAL010000196.1 GCA_027011205.1 Gammaproteobacteria bacterium | reverse complement strand
CATTTTATATACTCAAAGATAAGTATATGATCAAATTAGGAGATCTGTGTCAAGCTTTTTTTAAATTATTTTATTATTTAAATGTTTTTATGGGGTGATGAAAGTCAGTTTAACAAAATATGCACCTGTTTATGCATCATTGCTTAGTCCTTATGATGAATGGTGGTCAAATCAGGACGTAATTTATCGGGAAGTCAAAAAATATCTGGAAGGTATTAGTTTATTTAATATTAAACAACCACTGATGATCTTTATGGCTGCATTTACTCAGTTTACTGGTGAAGAGTTTGTTAAAACAGTCAAATATTTATATGTATTATCCATTCGATATAATGTTATTTGTCATCATTCCCCCAGTGAACAGGAGAAAACCTACAATCAAATAGCAATGAAAATTCATTCAGGTGATTATAAAAGGGCTAGTCATATTAAAAATGGTGATGAATATAAAAAATTATATCCTGATGACAAAACATTTTCTAATGCGTTTGAATTTCATAAGATGCCGAGTCGTCAATCCTCTAAAAAAATTAGATTTTTATTATCTGAAATTGAAGTGGCTTTAGGGCATCAATCCGATTATTCAAAAACGACACTGGAACATATTTGTCCTTATCATCCAGAACAGCACTGGGATGACTATTTTGGTGAAGGGGTCAATGATATCCAGGATCGATTAGGTAATGTGATTTTACTCGAAAAGGACGAATTAAAGCGTTTAAGTTTTACTGAAAAGAAAGACTTTTATGCAACAACCCCTTTTGTGTTAGCAAATAAAATTGTCGAATATGCAGACTGGAACCTGCAAAATCTTAATGATTATCAAAAATGGCTATCTGAGCAAGCGGTAATTACATGGAAAGCAGATATCACTTGATTTCTGAAGAGGTCTTTTCTCCCTTTATAGCCTCAAGTGCCACTTTTATCTTCGTTTGAATAGTGTGTTTTTTTCTTGTAGGTTTTATAATTTTATTAAATGTCAAGTTTTATTTACAATCTGTTTTTGCTAAACTTGCTTATGATAGATATGTAAAAATGGCTGTTTTATTGAGTAAATAATAAGTTAAGAAAGGCTGAACAATTAAATTAATGAATAAGGCAACAGAAGTGACTACGGAAGTTACCTATAAAAATGCCCCTCTAATAGAGCTGATTGTTGAAATTCGTTGGCCTGTGAAGACCATTGGTATAGCTGGAGGGCTTCCCATTGTTGGTGATTCAACACCAGCATTTGATCTGTGGTTTAGAGATCTTGCCGAGCAATTTAGAAAGTCAGGATTTCATGAGTTAGAGCGATTAGTTCCTCATGATGCTCCACCCCTGGTACAACAGCCTGTTTTTCGATTTAAAAAAACAGGAACGCCATTTCCAATTTACCAATTTGGTCATGGAATATTTACCATTAATGCAGGGCCTCCAGATTATATTTCATGGGAAAATTTTCGCCCACAGGTAGAGCAGGGATTAACCTCTTTAATTCAGTCGATGCCAGAACAATATAAAGTGGAGAGTTTTTCCAAAGCCAGTTTGCGTTATATTGATGCTTTTAAAGATGATTTACGTGATGGTCAGTCAAATTATGAGTTTATGCGTGATACTTTGGGGGTTTCGATTAACTTGCCAAAAGACTTACTCTCTCATGCTAAAGATGAAAATGAGATATCACCGACTTTTGCATTACAGATTCCTTTAGCTGAAGATAATGGTTCGGTATTGAATTTTCAGCTGGCAACAGGCCGTTTACGTAAAAGTGATGACACTGATTTAACCCTAACCGATACCATTATGGATATGACTTATAGTATGAATCAAGTTTTGAGTGTTGATTCCGATGCTTTACTAGAACTATTAGATAATGCTCACGGTGTTATTAACCATTGGTTCAGAACATTGACGATGAATTTGCATAATAAAATGCAACCGATTGATAAACAGGAACAATAGTATGCTTTTACCAACAGCATTACCTATACAGGACATAGCTTATGATTTTCAACAGGCTTCATATGTTCAGCAATCTTGTTATGAAATAGTTTCTGCACCCCAGAGTCGTGATGTTCTTGTTTCTGCAAAAGTTGCTTTACTAAAAGGGGTTGCATCGGGAGCAGATACTCGAACTGTTAAATCTGAACAGAATGATAGAAGTGCTCTTTATGCGCAGATAAATGAAATATCTGAGTTTCAAAAGAACTGGGATGGTTATGATGCATTACCCGTTAGCAAAGCGTGTGTGGATAATGCTCTTTCAATTATCTCATCTATTCCAGATTTTGTACCATCCCCAGATATTTTTCCAAATAGTAATGGAACAATTACACTTGAGTGGGAGACTAAGTCAGGCACAGTTTTAATTGAGGTTGGTGATAGTTCTTATAGCAGCTTTGTTGATAGCAAAGATCAACAACGATTTGATAAAGGTGATTTTAATTTAGGGTTACCCACTTTTACTGAAATGGCTCTTCAGGAGATTTATCCTCAGCAGGTTATGTCAGAACAAAAAATATATAGTTTAACAATTGGTGATTATGGTAGCTCCAGACGAATTACCGCTTGATATTTCAGATGATGAAAAACTTGCCAGGGCAATATTTGAACCTTTTCATATTAAAAAAGGTAAACTGAAAAGTGCAGCTTTCAAAGCTCCTGCTGGTAGAAGAGATGTTTCCGTTAATAGGGTTCGTGCATTAAAGCCTGATGAGTGCAAGAAAAAAGCTAAAGCAATTGGAAATGCGGCGAAAATTTATCAGGGATTTGCAGTTCTAACAGCTGAAGTGATACGTGAACTTGGTTCTGATGTTGAAGATTCAAGAGAAGAACCAATGTACTTTGGACATGCTGACATCATACATGATATCGTTCTAGAAAAAGGGCAATCAGCTCCACCTGAATTTAATCTTAAATTACAGCAAATGGCTAAACGCTCAACTTTTTATTCAGATCCTAAGCCAGATGAAGATACTTGGGAAGGGGATGATTTTTCGTGATGTTTATTTTTTGTGATGTCTAAAAATGTAAAGACACAACTTATATTTAGGTGTAAGTTTACAAA
>JALVAL010000195.1 GCA_027011205.1 Gammaproteobacteria bacterium | reverse complement strand
GAGTGTCCGGAGGGTACAAAATACTGTCAGCAACAGCAGACGAACGTGGACAGGATGCCCACGCTCCCGATAAGGAAAAAAGCTTAAATCTGAATCAGTGTCTGGGTAATAGTATCTGCCGTAGTAATGGTTTTAGCATTTGCCTGGAAGTTACGCTGTGCCGTAATTAGATTAATTAACTGCTCAGTCAGATTTACATTTGAGTCTTCCAGCGCGCCGGAATTAATTAAACCCAGATTACCGGCTCCCGGGGTATTGATAACACCAGCTCCGGAAGAAAAACTCTCTGCCCAGTAGTTATCACCAAGCTGACTTAAGCCCTGATTATTGGTAAAACCGGTTAAAATCACCTGTCCGAGATTATTAGACTGACCATTAGTAAAACGGGCGGTGATCACACCAGACTGATCCACATCCAGACCCGATAGCTGTCCAGTAGTATATCCATTTTGAGTTAAATTGGTGACCCCGAAATTGGCTCCAAACTGAGTAAGTCCCTTCAGAGTATAGGTTAAAGGCTGAGGAGTAACAGCCCCTGTTGTCGGCGTTGCAGAAAATGTCACTGTATTAGGTGCATTCAGTGCCCCGGTATTTGTAAAAGTAAGCGCAGTGGCTGCGCTAAAATTATTATTAGTTGAGCCTAACGCATCGGTATATTCAATCCCCAGATCCCAGCTGTTCGAAGCAGTTTTTCTGAAATACATGGCAGTAGTCATGGTATTACCCAATGAATCATAAGCAGTAAAAGCAGTGGTATGAGTATAAGTGGCTGGATCCGCTGGATCAATAGTACCTGCACCCAGAGAATTAGCCGAGGCATCCAGGTTGGCAAAAATTTCAGCCGTAGATGTAGCTAAGGGATCAATACTGGTATTTGATAACTGAAGATTGGTAACATTGCCGGTATCGATGGCATTGCTTATGGGATCTACTCCATAACCTTTTAAATTTGAACCGCTGTTATCAACAATAAAGCCGGCTTTATCCACTTTAAACTGTCCGTTTCGAGTATAAACCCGATTACCAGACACATCATCCATGGTAAAAAAACCTTCCCCGGTAATCCCCAGATCCAGATTGTTTTCAGTAAAGATAATATTACCCTGAGTAAATTGCTGGGCCGAAGCAGCCAGTCTCACACCACTGCCGATAGCAGTACTGACGGAACCAAATTTACTGGTGGCATAGACATCGGCAAATTCAGCTCTGGACTGTTTAAAGCCAACAGTACCAACGTTGGCAATATTATTACCTGTTATTTTCAGGTCAGCCTGTGCCGCATTTAACCCGCTTAATCCAATTCGAAATGGCATGATAATACCTCCTGCCGATTATCTATATTTATTGTAACTATTTATTAACTGATCTCTTTTACTGCAGTAATATCAATACTGCCCAGACCGGATAAGTTTAATTTAATCCCCTGACCACCCTGTCCAATTGAAACACTGTCCACCCTGGCACTGACCAGCACATCCTGAGCAACCGTTTCTGTACCCACATCGGCAGTTGCCCGGATACGATAACCGCCGGATGGTAAATAATTGCCGTTATTATCCGTCCCATCCCAGGTAAACTGTATATCACCCGCAGATTGAGTACCCATTGAAATGGTTTTAACCAGCTGCCCACCGGCATCTTCAATTTCAATCTTCAGATTAGTGGTTGAAGCTGACAGATCAATTTGCCCTGCTACATTAGTACCACTTTGCAGCTGGGCTATACCGCCCGGAGCCAGAACATTACGCCCTACCAGACTGGATGCCTGCAAAGCAGAATTTGACTGCATATTGGCACTGAATTTATCAAACGATTTTTGTAAGTCTTTTGTGCCGGCAGCTGTTTCAAACTGAGCCAGCTGACTTAAAAACTGGCCATTTTCCTGAGGCTGCAGAGGATCCTGATTTTTTAGCTGTGCAATCAGCAACTGCATAAACTGATCCTGTTTGGACTGCTCTACCTTAGGTTCATTCTTTCTTGAAAGACCTAGATTATCATAGAGAGTCACATCATTATTAATTGTTGACATTATATTTCCCCTGCCTCAAGGCTGTAAGTTACTCTGACAAGCCCTTTATTTTCCTACTTACGACTTTATATTATGATTTACCCAGATTAATCGTTCTCATTAACAATTGCTTGGTGGTATTTAACACATCCACATTAGTCTGATATGAGCGCGATGCATCCATCATATTCGCCATGGCTTCCACCGGATTGACATTAGGCATATAGACATAGCCGTCTTCATTGGCATCAGGATGATAAGGCTGATACTGAGCTTTAAGCGGTTCCTCACTTTCAATAATACGATCCACTTTTACCTTTGCAACAGCTGGATCACTGGAAAACTCATCAATAACGGTTTTAAATACTGCCTGACGGGATTTATATGTCCCCTCTACACTGCTTGCTGCACTATTGACATTAGCCAGGTTACTGGCCACCAGATTCATTCTGACTGACTGGGCAGTCATGGCTGAACCGGATACATCAAAGGTATTAAAAAGTCCCATAATAATTACTCCGTTGTTAAGAGAAAGTTGTTAGTCGTGAGTCTTTAGTCATAAGCCAAAAGACTAAGGACTCACGACTAATAACTTTCTCTTACTGCCCTTTTATGGCCCTGGTTAAACTTTTAAACTTGCCAGTCATAAAACGCAGACTGGCGCTATAATAAATTGAATTTTTAGAAAACTCCGTTTTTTCAAGACCAGTATCTACGGTATTTCCATCAAGTGATGGTTGATAAGGATTGCGATATTGAATATCGACAGAAAAACCGTTCTGTCCCATCTGTAAATGTTTATTATTCGTTGTCGCCATTTTTAAACGGGTGTTACTGAATTCCGGGCGGTTACCCGCTACATCCGCCATTGCCGCTTTAAAATCAAAATCTCTGGCCTTATAACCCGGGGTATCTGCATTGGCTAAATTAGAGGCCAGGATTTCAGAACGTCTTGAACGTAAGACCAGTGCATCATCCTGCACCCCCATATACTTATCAAAACTAATTCCCATAATGACAAACCTTTTTAAATTAAATAGCTTTACTGA
>JALVAL010000194.1 GCA_027011205.1 Gammaproteobacteria bacterium | reverse complement strand
AATTTTATAAGAAAATGTCTAAGAAAAGAAATTATGATTTTTTAGAGGTGAACAATTTTGGGTAATGAATTTCGTCGTTTTAAAGGAACTACACCCATTAGCTTTTCACCCAGTTTCGGATCTACCATTTCTACCATGAACTCGGTAACCGCACGTGGTGTATAGAACTCACCAGCATTACCAGCACTTTGCAGGTCTTTCAGGATTTTCTCGTAGATATCACCAAAGGTGTGCCGTTCCTGATTGGAGTGAAAATCGATTTCATCCAGCTTGTTCACTACCTGTCGCAGTAATGTACCGTTTTTCATATAATTGAAAGCATCGCTAAAAGCTTCTTTGACTACAAAACCACGGGGATTAGTTTTAGGTGTAGCATGCAGGTTTTTCAGATCGGGAAATAGCTTGTTATTTATAAAATCTAGCAACGCATCGCCTGTAATGCCTTCTTTATCTGCCGCCCAACTTCGCCACAAGTATTCTTCTGGTATAGGTGATTCATAATCATCTTGCATTAACTCCAACTCTTCTTCCTGTGAATCAAATACCTTTAGAAACAAAAGCCAGGCCACCTGACCAATACGTTGTGCATCGCCATCTACACCTGCGTCTTTACGCATGATGTCTTGTATAGATTTAATAACTGTTGAAACTGACATAAACTCTCTTTTTATTTAATCGTTAGATGCTGCATAAAGCTCATGTTCGAGTTCTTTAATCGCATTTTCATATTCTTTCTTGCCGCCAAAAGCACGGATGATTTCAAAGGGCGAACCTAGCTCATTGATGGGTTGCACTTTTAGTACTTCCATCGATTCAATATTACTGACACCTTCATCGGCATATTTTTCAAGCAGGGCTTCGAGTACTTTTCTGGCTTCTTCACCATACTTGGTAAAATAATTACGCTTGCGCACATTATCTGCACGCTCTTTACGTGTGAGTGGGGGTTGATCAAAAACCACATGGCAGATGAGATCAAAGGCTTCGTATTCTTTGCCTACTTCTTCTTCAAGTGCCTCCCAGATAACACCTTGTTCTTCGAGTTCCTGGATAATGGCCTGCTTTTGATCGGCATCATCCCATTTGCGAATGAAATCATTGAGTGTGCGGTACTGCTCGCTCACGCTTTGTTTGGTGTAATCCTTGATGGATTCGGTGATGAGTTTGCCATCTTTGCCATAGTACTGAGTACGTTCAGCAACTTTGTGGACATCGACTCCCTTCACGATATATTTAATGTGGCCACTTCCTTTTCCGTCATCTCGATCATCACTTCCAGTGCCTATACCGCCATCATCACCATCTCCTGGTACGGTTGATCCACCGGGTGTTGGGTTGTAGACGACGACTGGTTCTCCATCAAAGTCTGGATCAGCAAATAGCTCGGTGGCTTTTTTGAAATCCATAATGGTGAACCACAGCTTATTGTAGTCTTCATCGATACGCGTCCCACGTCCTATCACCTGTTTGAATTTGGTCATAGACTGTATACGTTGATCGAGTACGATCAGCTTACAGGTTTTTGCATCTACACCCGTCGTCATCAATTCAGATGTTGTAGTGATAACGGGATATGGCTGTTCAGGATCAATGAAGTTATCCAGTTCGGCTTTACCTTCCGCATCATCACCCGTAATACGCATTATGTATTTACGGTTCTTTTCAATTTCCCCTGAGTTTTCGTTAACCAGTGCCTGACGCATGCGTTCTGCATGATCGATGTCCTGACAGAAGATAATGGTCTTGGACATAGGGTCAGTAGATTTGAGGTGGTTACTCACAATGCGTGCAACCAGTTGGGTTCGCTCTTCAATAACCAGTGTTCTATCAAAATCTTTCTGGTTGTAGATGCGGTCTTCTATTTCGTTACCATATTTATCTTTTTGACCTTTAGTAGGTCGCCAGCCTTGCAAATCTTTATCCAGATCGATTCTTACGACTTTGTACGGAGCCAGGAAACCGTCTTCAATACCTTGCTTAAGTGAATAGGTATAAACAGGTTCGCCAAAGTAGCTGATATTGGATACGTCTTCAGTCTCTTTAGGTGTCGCAGTTAATCCAACATGCGTTGCATGATTGAAGTAATCCAGTATTTCACGCCAGGCCGAATCTTCCGCTGCACTACCACGATGGCACTCATCAATAACGATGAGATCAAAAAAATCACGGGAAAACTGCTTAAAGGCTTTTCTTTCTTCTTCTGGACCAGTAATGGCCTGATAGAGAGACAAATAGACTTCATAGGAAGTATCAATCTTACGGCCAGTGATTTTGGTCATGGCTGTGCCGAATGGTTTGAAGTCATTCGTTTTTGTTTGATCAACTAGTATGTTTCTGTCTGCCAGGAATAGAATGCGTTTTTTTTCACCTGCCTTCCATAGACGCCAGATGATCTGGAATGCGGTATAGGTTTTACCAGTACCTGTCGCCATGACCAATAAGCAGCGATTCTGTCCACGAGCAACTGCTTCTATGGTCTTATTAACGGCATGCATCTGATAGTAACGAGGTGATTTATCACTACCATCTTCATAATAATCCTGAGTGATTACTTGTATTTCTTCAGGCTTATAGCCTTTCCATTGTTGATACTTTTTCCATAATTCAGCAGGATTAGGGAATTGTTCATTCGTCAGTTCTTGTTCTTTATTGGGAAATAAGCCCGTTTTGTCATGAAATAGAAAGCCATCTCCATTGGAGCTAAAGACAAATGGCACATCAAGTATGTCAGCATACCCCTGAGCTTGTTGCATGCCCGCACCAATACCGTGTTTGTTATCTTTAGCTTCAACCACTGCGAGAGGCATGTTTGGTTTATGGTAAAGCACATAATCTGCCCGTTTACCCTTTGCACGCATTCCCATTTGGCCTTTAACAATCACACGACCTGCTGTAAGCGTCACTTCTTCTCGGATCTGTGTATGAATATCCCAACCTGCTGTTTTTAAAGCAGGGGTGATAAATTTTGTGCAGATATCGCGTTCTGATAAGTCTTTCTTATCCATAATAATTTATTTGTTCTTTTATTTATTATTATTAAATCTTATCACTGTGTAAA
>JALVAL010000193.1 GCA_027011205.1 Gammaproteobacteria bacterium | reverse complement strand
AGGTAGTGGTAAAACCCGTTTTATTGCCCATATGGCGGCCAAACTGAGTCTGCCTTTATTTACGGTCTCCTGTCACGATGACTTAACAGCTTCGGATCTGGTCGGGCGATATTTGATTGGCGATGGTGAAACCATCTGGAATGATGGTCCTTTAACTCGAGCGGTAAGAGATGGCGGTATCTGCTACCTTGATGAGGTGGTTGAAGCCCGTAAAGATACCACTGTGGTGATTCATCCTCTAACTGATGACCGGCGTATTCTGCCTATTGATCGTACTGGTGAGACCTTGCATGCACCGGACAATTTTATGCTGGTTATTTCTTATAATCCCGGTTATCAAAGCATGATGAAGGGCTTAAAACCCAGTACCCGTCAGCGTTTTATTTCCATGAGTTTCAATTATCTTAAAGCAGCTCAGGAACAGACTGTTATTGAAAAGGAAACCGGTATTGACAGTCATATGGCAAAAAAACTGGTGGCTATGGCCAATGCCCTGCGTCAGCTGAAAGATCATGATCTTGAAGAAGGGGCGAGTACCCGTCTGCTGGTTTATACCGCAAGGTTGATCAAGTCCGGTTTCGATCCGGTTGAGGCCTGTCTGGCTGGCCTTATTGAACCTTTAAGCGATGAAAATGATGTGGTCAGTGCGCTGATGGAAGTGGTTTATGCATCATTTGGCAAGTAACTGAATATGGAAGAACAGGTCGGTCAGATATGGGACAAGCTGGTTACTCGTATCTCGGAAAAAAATTTTAAGGAATCAGCTGTTCAACTGTCTGAAGTCAGTAAACCTCTGGGTATTTTTTTCCGCGCTCTGGGGGGGGATAATGGTTTGCGTATTGTGGAATCTACGGCTACCCTGCATTATGCCAAACGTAACTGGAAACAGAAACTGGCAGGTACCGGAAAATATATTGAATTAAGCTGGCAGGATGAGGATACTCTGCATCTGCCCAAACAAATTGCTGTTTTTCCAGATATCGATTTGAATAAAGATTTATATTACTGGCTGGCAGCCATCAGTGCCCAGGTATTTGAAAATCCGTCAGCAAGAACCAGAGGTATACAGGGCTGGTTTGTTTCCTGTCAGACTCTGACTCAGCAGATTCTTGAGCGTTTTCCCGGATTAACATCTCGCTATCATCGTCTGGTACAGGCTTATCTGGACATTCGCAATATGGATGTTCAGTTACCCGATATAGAACAGGCTCAGGAAGATGCTATTGTCCAGGCATTAAGTGAGCCTGGGAGTATCGATACGATTCCCACCACGTCGTTTGCTCCCAGGCCTGTGCTGCTCTGGCCGCATCCGAATCCGCCGGAAGTGGCAAATTTTAGTAAAAAAGATGTCCCCGAAAATGAAGACGATAATCAGTCCGAACCATCCAGACCTAATAACACGGATAAGGAAAATAAGCGCCGTAATGCTGAGCGGGTGGATATGCCCGATGGTAAGGATGGCTTGATCCTGCACCGTTTTGAAAGTATTTTTGGTTTTGGTGAATTTTTAAATATTAATCGCAGTACAGATGATGATGAGGAAGCAGATCAGGATTCAGCGGATCAAAATGCCGATGATATGGACTTCCTTTCTGTTGCCAGGGACAATCAGGCTAAGGGCGGCAAGGTTAAATTTGATCTGGATCTGCCGGCAGATTCGGTGGATGAAGTGGTTCTGGAAAGTGATATAAAATTACCGGAATGGGACTATAAAAAACGGATCCTGCAAAAAGATTATTGCTCGGTTATTAATTTTGTTCACAATGCCGGAGCAGAGGGTGTGTTACCTGAAAATCTTCGTCGTACCGCCAGAAAATTACGTCAGCAGCTGGAAGCACTGACTACAAAGCGCGTTTGGCACCGGCATCAGAGTGAAGGCAGTGAGCTGGATCTGGATGCCTATATTAATTATGTGGGAGAGCGCTTCAGCGGACATAAGGTAGAGCAACCTGATTTATACCAGCAGTTACGTTCCAGTGAACGGGACTTATCCTGTTTATTACTGGCAGATTTTTCTCTTTCTACCGATACCTGGCTGTCCAATGAGGCCCGTATTATTGATGTGATCCGTGATTCACTGTTTTTATTCAGTGAAAGTTTAAGAAATACCGGCGATCAATTTGCTATCTATGGTTTTTCTTCCCGTAATCGGGGGCATATCCGTTTTAATACCCTTAAGGCATTTGGTGAAGCCTATAATGGTCTGGTTCGTTCCAGAATACAGGCCATTAAGCCGGGTTTTTATACTCGAATGGGGGCGGCTATACGTTATGCAGCCAGTAAGCTGGAAATGCAGGACTCACAGCAGCGTCTATTATTGATCCTTACTGACGGGAAACCTAATGATCTGGATCGTTATGAGGGTCGTTATGGTGTAGAAGATACCCGGCGGGCTATTCATGAAGTAAAAGCGCAGGGTCTGCAGACCTTCTGTATTACAATTGATGATCAGGGCGGGGAATATCTACCGCATATTTTCGGTAATAATGGTTATACCATTATCCGTAAACCTGAGCACCTGCCTCAGAAACTGCCAATTTTATACGCCAATCTGACTACCAATCCGGCGTAATGATTTATTTTTGACTCCGGCAGCTTATAGCCATTATAATACCTTATCAAATTACTAAGGATTTAATGAGTGCATTATGGCTGAAATACCTGATTACAACCTGGATTGTCAGAAATGTCATGTTCAATACAAACTGGACGATGTGGCATTTGATAAAACTTGTCAGAATAAACACATTTTTTTGTTTATCTGCCCCGAATGTGGAGATTATAAAGCTACCGCAATGGCCAATGTACCCCAGGAATTGTGGCAAAAATTTGTTCCTGCAGACGAACTGGATGATTTATTTCAAAAATACGCCGATGCCATGAAAAGTCATTAGAAATTTCCTGATTCTTTGCATTTATAATCCTGCTTAACGCTTAACATTATGGTGGTTACCATACTTCATAAGGTTAAAAAAAACAGCCCAGCTTTGTCATATTTCAGGCTCCTGGTAAATATCTTTTTCATTGAGCGTATTAGCATATCCTCTGTCAGTGCCATTGATGTGTTTAACCAGCCAGTTTTTTAGAAAGTTTAAAGCATCAACTATGGTATCATCTGAGTCTTTCTGATATTCATTGAGCAGATGGTCTACCTTATCGATAAATTGCTGATGCTGCAGCTTGTGAGCTTCCAGATCAGGATAGTCATTATCTGCCATTAATTGTTCTTCACGAGCAAAGTGAGTTTTGGTGTAATCAATTAATTCATCCAGCGCCTTTTGTTCAAACTCTTTACTGGTATAATAGTGCACAGCGGTTTGCAGCTGGTTAATAAGGTCCAATAATTTTTTATGGTCATTGTCCATGGCTTCAATACCCACACTGTATTCGTCTTTCCAGGTTATATACTGGTTTGAGATCATTTTATTGTGGATAAAAGGAATGGCGACCAGAATGGTCAGCATGATCCAGGGCAGGGGATGAGTGGGACCCATTAAAAAGCCCAGTCCAACCAGAACAATAGCTGCCATGGATAATAGCATCAGACCCAATGTTCCCATTGACTTGAACATTTGTTCTCCTAAAAAAAACAATATGTGTTTGGTATATGTTTAATGACTTGTGCCTTCTTCGAGATGGGTTTTGTTATAGACATTATATTTCCCGGAAGGTTTTTTCATTGGCAGACGTTTCACCTCTTTCAATGTCTGAGCATCATAGACAATAATGGCTCCGTCGTTTTCCCAGATACTTAACAGAGCATAACGCCCATCCTTGGTAAATTCAACATGTGCCGAGGTTTTTCCCGGTTCAGGTTTGAGTGTTTTAACAATTTTCAGTGTTTTTTTATCAATGATGTGAACCAGATCCTTATTGGGACCAAAAAAAACATCAACCCAGGCATAAGGACTTTTTTTATGGCTGCGCATAAAGAATCCAGGGCCTTTGGTTTTAATTTTTTTAATAATTTTCCAGTTCCGGGTATCAATAATAGAGACCAGTCCTTCTTTAATATTGGGGGTGGCAATAACCCGGGTATCTTTATATTTCCAGCTGATACCGGAACTGAGATGCGGCATACCGGGTAAGTCAATATCAGCTATCTTTTTGCCTGAGGCCAGACTGATAACCTGCCCCCCCTGGGGGTGCTGTTCACCTTCGGGACGGGCAGCACCGATAATATGTTCATAGCTTTGATCAAAGAAAAAATCATCCAGATAGTTATTTAACTCAATACGCCGGATCTTAAAAGAAGGAGGTTTATTGTCCGATGTTTTATTGTTATAGGGGATCTCCCAGACCTCTGGAAAATCCTTTAAGGCCAGGATAAAGCTTTTGCGTGGTGCCGCTGTATAAACCGCACTGACTCTGGAACTTTTGCCTTGATCGTTGACAACCGGAATAAGCTTAACAGGTGATAAATTCCGGGCATCGAGTATAACTGCAGTATGCGGAAGGGTATTGCCGGCAATAATATATTTGCCATCATCGGATACCGCCAGGTTCCGGGTATTAATACCTACCCGGATATCGGCAATAACTTTTAGATTGTATATATCAAATTTGGTGATCCAGCCGTCACGGGAAGCAAAATAAACATAACGCCCATTTTTGGAGTATTTAGGACCGCCGTGTAGAGCGTTATGACTTTTAAAACGATATATCGGTTCAAATTTGTCACCGTCAAGCAGAGTAACATGATGATCCCCCGTTTCCACCACTAAAAATAGATTTTGCATATCAGCCTTGAATACGGGGGTATTTCCCAGGCTTTCAGGTGGATTAGTTATGGTATGACTGTTTATAATTTCAGTCATTCCCCATTTGGGTTTTTTGTCAGGTCTGGTATAGATATAATCCACCAGAGTTTTAATTTGCGGATTGGAAAGCGTTGCCTTAAACGATGGCATTTGTGTGGCTGCACGACCATTTTTTATAACTTGTTCTGCGCTAGCAGGTTTCAGGCGTTTAAAACTTTGTGGGATCAGCGGTGGACCGATCAGGCCCAGGCGATCCTGGCCATGGCAACTGGCACAGTGCTTTTTGAATAGCTTTATTGCAGTATCATTTCCCATGTTGGGGGCAGCGGTAACAATTGGGCTGAATAACAAGGTGCCAATAAGGAAAAGAGAAATTTTTTTTATCATTTTTTGTTGGCTCAAGGTTAAATTATAGACTTGTTCTTCAATTGATGCTTTTGACCTTTGTCAACGGGAAAAGCTTATATTCCGATCTCTTTATCGGTTAAATAACAGGCCGGATCTTCTGCCCAGAAATTTCCGGTAGTCTGCCAGGCTCTGACCCGGGTATTGCCATTACATATATTTAAATACTGGCATCGAGCACAACGTCCCTCAACCGGGCGAGGATGTTGTTTCAGGCCAGCCATTAAAGGGTCGCTGGTATCCTGCCAGATTTGTGAAAAAGGCCGTTCACGGACACTGCCCAGATCGTAATTCCACCACATGGTATCGGGATGAACTTTACCCAGATTATCTATATTGGCAATATTGACACCGGAGGAGTTTCCGCCCCATTGATCCAGCCGGGCCTTAATTGCGTCAGCCTGTTCAGGATAATGTTCCTTAACCCAGTGGTAAAGATACAGACCATCTGCATCATTATTACCGGTTACATATTCCCTGTGAATGCCCTGTTTTAATTCATTGATACAATGTTCAAATAATAAGTCCAGGGATTTACGAGTGGCAATATGATAGACGTCATCTTCACGATTTTTATTACCCCGTCCGGCATAATTGAGATGTGAGAGATAAAATTTATCCACACCTTCATCTTCCATTAGCTGTAATAGATCCGGAAGTTCATCGGCATTATCCTGAGTCAGGGTAAAACGCAGACCGACTTTAATATTATGATCTTTGCACAGGCGAATACCCTGCATGGATTCCTGATAGGCACCTTGTTTACGACGAAAGATATCATGAGTCGCTTCCACACCATCAATACTGATCCCGACATAGTTATAATTAACATCGGCAATCTGCTGAATATTTTTCTGAGTAATCAAGGTGCCATTGGTGGACAGCCCCACATAAAAACCCATTTTTTTTGCTCGGTGTGATAGTTTAAAAATATCATCTCTAAGCAATGGCTCACCACCGGAGAGGATTAATACCGGTACTCCAAAGGCTTTTAAATCATCCATCACAGTAAAGACTTCCTGAGTGGATAATTCACCCTTAAAATGAGTGTCCGCTGAAATAGAATAACAATGCTTACAGGTCAGATTGCAGCGACGGATTAAGTTCCAGATCACCACTGGACCGGGTGGGTTTCGTTTTGGCCCCAGAGGAGTGGGGTTTAAAACTTCATTAAGGTATTGGGAAATTCTGAACATAGATTTGTTTCTATTAATAGGCCTGGTAAACCCAGCACCTCGCCTTAAAAGACGAGGTTTTTGGGAAATAGTTATCAACTCTGCTATCCTCGACCTTAAGGACGAGGTATTATGAGGTGCTAGGTAAATTTATTTTGTTAGTGAAAGTGAGATTATACTCGCAGTAACTGCTTTTGGATACGGATTTTAAGCGTTTACTGTCAGTCTTTTTCTTTTAACCGCAATCCGGTCTTTTTTAAAATCTGTTTACTGTACAATAATTCATAACCGGCACAATGTTCACCCAGTAAATCCACGATCTGAGCTACTTTTTCGCTGACTTCCTCTCTGCTTTTACCATGCAGCATGGCAAACAGATTATATGGCCATTCCGGTAAAAAACGGGGGCGCTCATAACAATGGCTGACAAAGGGCAGAGCACCGAGTAATTCACCCAGTTCCCCGATTTTATCATCCGGCACATTCCAGACTGACATGGCGTTAGCTTTATAACCCAGTTTATAATGATTGGGTACCGCACCTATACGGCGAATCTGGTTATTGTCCAGCATGGCCTGCAGACGCAGTTTTACTGTTTTAGTTTCAATCCCCAGATCACGTGCAATGACCGCATAGGGTTCTTTAACCAGCGGCAGGCCTGATTGGGTGGCAGTAATGATCTGCCTGTCCAGTTCATCCATCATTTATATTCACTTATGCCTGAAAGTGCAGTCCGACAAAAAATTCCTGCAGTTTGGGCATATTGTACACTTTTAAACCGGTTTTTTCTTCAATAGCCTGATTAGTTTGTGCTATCTGCTCTGCTGATTCTGTGGCCAGTACAAACCACATATTAAACTCATGATCGCGTTCATAATTATGAGCCACTTCAGGGAACTCATTAACAATTCGGGTTATTTCTTCAAAACGGTCAGGAGGGACCCGTACGGCACAAAGACTAAAACTGCCGCCCAGTTTCTGAATATCATACATAGGGCCAAAACGGGTTAGAATTTTATTTTTAAGCAGACATTCCAGTCGTTGTAATAAATTATCTTCGGTAATGCCTATTTTTTGTGCTACCTCCCGGTAGGGGCGGTCGCTGATGGGGAAACTACCCTGTAGAGTATTTATTATTCGACGATCAATCTCATCCATAGGCATGGCGGACTACCAGCGGGAAGCTGAAATCATTTTTATCATCAAGGGGTGTTTGAGACGTTGCAGCAGATAAACTCGGCTGTTCAGAACTGGAAAATTTGTCAGGATCAATATAACGTGCTCCGCGCTGTTTAAAACGGCGGGTGCTGAACAGTGGTTGATAGTTAATATCCTGTAATTCCAGTAAGTCTACAATATCTTCCAGTCGCTGCAGTACTGATGCTCTGTCTTTACCGTGGATCATGGAAAACAGATTATAAGACCATTGCTGGGATGGGCGGCGAGGGCGCTGATAACATAAAGTAACACAGTTAAATGCCGCTATTTTTGTCGCAATTTGCACAACCCTGTGTTCAGGAATATCCCAGACTACCATAGCATTGGCTTTAAAACCCAGCTCTCTATGACGAACAATCACACCCATACGTTTAATAGTGCCGTTATCCTTAAGTTCCTGCAGACGATTAATAACCTGCTGCTCTGAAACACCTAACTGCTCAGCAATATGGGCAAATGGCTTACGGGTCAGCCCCAGTCCATCCTGTATCAGGGCAATCAGCTTCTGGTCCAAAACATCTAATACCATGTTATACGCCTTTAAAAAAACTGCAACAATTAAACTTTTTTACGACTTACGACTTTTTTTAACACCATAAAGGAAAACCAAGATCAATATGGTAATCCTGTTCCATAGGCAGGTTCAGTACCTTCAATCCTGTCTGTTGTTCTATCTCTGCCAATACCTGAAATACTTCATTTTGAGAGCCGGTGGCTACTACAAACCATAAATTGTATTGGTGTTCCCGTTCATAGTTATGATTGACCTGTTCAAAACTGTTTACAATTTCGGCCACTTCGTCCATACGCTCCGGCGGTACAGACAGGGCAGCAAGAGTACTGCCGCCAACACTTTTAGGCTTAAAAACTGGCCCGATACGACTTATAAGTCCTTTATCCTGTAGTTGCGACAAACAATCAATAACTTCCTGCTCAGTGACGGCAAAACCCTTTAAGTTAAGCTCCTTAGCAATTTCAGCATAAGGTTCCGACACCAGAGGCATACCTTGCTGGTAATTATTAAGTAACTGTTTTTCAAGTTGTGTCAACATCGTTGTAAACTGACCTTTTACTAAATAACCTGTACCGACTTATAACCCAATTTTGTGTGCCCGGGAGGTAAAGAAGATACCACTGGGTTTTTTCGCTGGAAGACGTTTTATCTCTTTTAAGGTTTGGGTGTCATAAATAATCACTGTATCAATATCTCTGACCGATACCCAGACTTTTTCACTGCGTGGTGTAAATTCCATATGCAAGATGCCTTTGCCCGGTTGGAACTGTTTAATAATATCATAGGTTTGAGTGTCAATAACCTGTAGGGTATCATTATCAGGAAAAGCAAAATTTACCCAGATTTGTCTATCATCAGGGCTGGCCATGGCAAATACTGGCTGGCTATGGACTTTTATACGGCTAATTTCTTTCCAGTCGTTAGTATTGACAACCAGTACTTCATGGTGTCCGACAGCCGGTAAAAAGGCTTTGTTACCGGCAATGGCCCAGCCTTCAAGATGAGGCATTTTGTAAACAGGCAGTTTCTTTTCACCTTTCCCATAATGTTCCAGAATTCTTTGCATACCTTTTTCAGGATGCCAGAGATCCAGCAAACTTAAACCATCTTCACCAAACAAACCAGCTATATAGTAGCGACCATTGGAACTTATTAGACCATCATAAGGTGCTTTACCTACTTTATATTTATGAATAATTTTTGCAGAGGGTTTGCCAGGATCTGTATTAATCATTTGTACCTGCCAGATCTCATTTGCGTCATACAGGCTGAAAATAAACTGATTACCTGGTGCGTCCACCATTCCAACTGTTTTGGACTGTTTTTTACCGTCGTCATAAGTTGCCGGGATCTTGGTTACTGGAGAAAGATCGTCTGAGGAAAAAATATTTACGCCGCCAGGAGTATAATTAGATACTGCAATGTATCGCCCATCCTGAGAAATTGCACCACCTATAGAATTACCGGACTGGAGAATACGTTTACTTATTTTACCTTTTAATAAATCAATTTTTGTTAAGCCGCCATCACGTCCAAATACAAATGCATAACGTTCATCACGAGAAAAGACTGTTGAAGCATGGGATAAGTCTCCCAGGCCATTAACCTCACATAAAACAGTTTGAGATGTGGTATTAATAATCAATACTGAACCATCCATGCGTTCAATAATAATACCCAGATCGCCAGTCGCAAGAGGATCTGGCATATTACACTGTGCATAAGCGTAAATCGATATTGAATTAAAAAGGAAGATCAGAATTTTAATAAAATATATGGTTTGCTTCATTATTACCTCAATTTGTCCTGTGTATTATGAGCCAGATGTCCCAATTGTAATTGTCTGACAATCCATGTAACTTCATTAGCCTTTAAAAAGGGTTTCCATGGTGGCATGGGGGTTCCAGGGCGGCCATTAGTAATGGCTTCAATTAAATATTGTTCTGATAGTGAAGAAATACGTTCCGGTACTAAAGAAGGACCTAAGCCACCTTTAAGGGTCATTCCATGACAGGCACTGCAATCTTGCTGGACAAGATTTATTAATTCTTTTTGCCGTTCAGGCGTTGGTAACTCAACTGAACGGTTGTGCTTTTCTATATTCATGTCCGGATCGTAGGCAAAAACGGAGGGTGCTGTTAAAATCAGGAATGTAGAAAAAACAACTATTTTTTTTATTAATAAATATTGCATTGACCTGTCAAACTAAAAAGGGTTGATGAAGATATGTTTCCATTAATTTTCACGTGAATTGATTGTCACATTATCTGACTTATCCGGTTTTGGCTTTGATTCAGATCAAACGCATTAGGCTTGTTCTGGTCATTTTTAAAAAGTTCAATTTTTCTGATAAAATCTTTTTGATTTATATCAATAAACAAGTTGTTATTTTTAATAACCGAGTTTAAAGCTTTGTTATTAATGTAACTACTTGAAATATAT
>JALVAL010000192.1 GCA_027011205.1 Gammaproteobacteria bacterium | reverse complement strand
GGTTATATTATTTTTCTTTACAGCAATACTGAGGTAGCGATTATGCAGATAAAAAATATATCTGAAGCAAAAGCCAGTTTGTCTTATCTGATTAAAGTCATACAGGAAACCAATGAACCGATTCTTATTGGTAAAGCGGGTAAGCCTGTCGCCGTTCTTTCAGCTTATACAGAAGATACATCCCCTAGAACATTAGGCGGAAGCTGGACAGGTAAGGTTAAAATTGACGATAATTTTGATAATGACGATGATTTAACTGAAAGTTTCTACCATTCAACGATTAATCCCTGAACAGCCCGGATTAAAATATGAATTTACTACTGGATACCCATACCTTAATCTGGGCCTTAGAAAATAACCCCGCCCTTTCAGACAAAGCCCGAGATGCCATTATTGATGGACAAAATATTGTCTTTGTCAGTGCTGTCAGCATCTGGGAAATAAGTATAAAAAAGGCGATGGGTAAACTGCATATTCCAGATAACTTAATTGATGAAATTAAACTGCACCGTTTTACCATGCTCAATATAAATGCTCAGCATGCTATGCTTGCGGGAGAACTATCCGCTATTCATAAAGACCCTTTTGATCGAATGCTAATAGCACAGTCAAAAATTGAAAAACTGGTTTTAGTCAGCAGGGACAAAATGATTGCTCAATATGATGTCCAATTACTTATTCCCTGATTTATCCGGCATCTATCTCAAGCACTTCCACTGAAAAAATGACTTCATGTCCCGCCAGTGGGTGATTAAAATCAATTAACACCTTATCCGGCTGTATTTCCAGTACAATACCGGGTACATGATCACCGGCCGGTGTACTGAACTCTATTAACAGCCCTTCTTCCAGCTCAATGTCCCTGTTAAATTCAGCTTTATCCATCCAGTGTTTATTGTCTTCATCAGGAAAACCAAAGGTGTCTCTGGGCTCCAGACTGACCTGCTGTTTCTCCCCAACAGCCAGACCGATAATGACCTCTTCAAACGCCGGCAGCATGGTGCCGTCGCCCAGAGTCAGGGTCATGGGTTCACCATCAGTAGTTCCATCAACCGGCGTACCATCCGCCAGCGTCAGACTAAAATGCAGACCTACGGTACTGTCGGGCTGTACCTTAACCTTGAAAGGGGGAGTTTTGTTCATTTAAGATCCTTTAAAAGAGCAGCGTTAAGAAAAAGCATATGCAGAAGCCATGAGCAAGTTCAGGGATTGCTTGCTTTGGCTCTTTCTCAGCGCTGAACGCTCAACGCTCAGCGCTTTTATTCCGAAACGCATCAATGACCATCATCACAGCACCAATACTGATTGCGGAATCGGCAATATTAAAGGCTGGCCAGTGGAGTTCTCTGGTACCGCTCTGATAGTAGAAATCCAGAAAATCCACCACATAGCCCAGGGTCAGCCGATCCCACAGGTTGCCTAGTGCACCTCCCAGGATCAATGACAGGGCAATGGCCAGCCAGCGTTTATTGCTGGGTGTTTTTTTCAGCCAGAAAAAAATAATACTGCTTATTATTATTGCTACCAGAGCAAAAAACCAGCGCTGCCAGCCGGATTCACTGGCCAGAAAACTGAATGCAGCACCACTATTATGCGCCAGAGTCAGATTAAACCAGCCGGGTATCAGGGGCATTTTTTCGTACAGATCAAACGCTCTGCTGGCTGCTGCTTTAGTGCCCAGATCCAGCAAAATAACTGCCATACTTAACCAGAGCCACTTAAGTCCACTCCCTTGAGAGCTGTTATCAGACATAATGTCGGACTTCACCCTGACCACTGACATTTGCTATGCAGCGGCCACAGAGTTCCGGATGCTCACTATCACTACCAACATCCTCACGATGGTGCCAGCAGCGCACACACTTGTTATGTTCTGACGCTTTAACCTGTATTGCCAGTCCATTGACATCGTCTGCATCCACCGCATCAGCAGGCCGGTCTGATAATTTATGCAGCCGGGCATAGGATGTGATCAGCACAAAGCGTAATTCATCCTGCAGTTTTTCCAGCAACGCCCGTAATTCATCATCACAATATAAATCTACTTCAGCATCCAGAGAAGAACCGATGGTTTTATCCACCCGTAATTTTTCCATCTCCTTACTGCAGGCTACCCGTACTGCCAGAACTTTCTGCCAGTAGGCATCATCCATTTCATCCTGAATCTCAGGCGGGAAAGCATACCAGCTGTCAAAAAACACCGATTCATCCCGTTTACCAGGGATAAAACCCCATAATTCTTCCGCTGTAAAACTGAGAATGGGGGCAATCCAGCGGGTCATAGCTTCAGCAATATGATACAGGGCTGTTTGAGCAGAGCGGCGGGCAATACTATCAACCTGGGTGGTGTACTGACGATCTTTAATAACATCCAGATAAAAAGCCCCCAGATCCATGGCGCAGAAGTTATGCACTTTCTGATACACCTGATGAAAATCATACTGCTCATAAGCGCCAATAATTTCCTGCTGTAGAAATTCCGCCTTAACCACAATCCAGCGATCCAGCGGCAGCATATCAGCCACCTCCAGACTGTTTTGCTGTGGTTCAAAACCATCCATATTGGCCAGCATAAAACGAGCGGTATTACGAATACGCCGATAGGCATCGGCAGTGCGTTTTAAAATTTCATCGGACACACTGACTTCACCGGTGTAATCCGTAGAAGACACCCATAAACGTAGAATATCCGCTCCCAGAGTTTTCATGATTTTTTGCGGTGCCACCACATTGCCTCTGGATTTGGACATTTTCTTGCCCTGAGCATCCACCACAAAACCATGCGTCAGCACTTCTTTATAGGGGGCCATATCATTGACCGCAACAGAGCTGAGTAAGGATGACTGGAACCAGCCGCGATGCTGATCCGAACCTTCCAGATACAGATCCGCCGGAAACTGAAGTTCGTCACGTTGTTTAATGACACAGGCATGAGTGACACCGGAGTCAAACCAGACATCCAGAGTATCAGTGACCTTTGAATAATTTTGAGCATCATCTCCCAGCAATTCAGCCGGCTGCAGTTCAAACCAGGCGTCAATACCCGCCTGCTCAACTTTTTGAGCCACTTTTTCAATCAGATCCTGAGTATCGGGATGTAAGGCCTGAGTTTCATTATGCACAAACAGAGCTATTGGAACACCCCAGGTACGCTGCCGGGAAATACACCAGTCAGGACGATTTTCCAGCATCCCTTCAATACGCGCCTGCCCCCAGTCTGGTAGCCAGGTGGTATGTTCAGCGGCATCAATAGCCAGTTGTCGCAGGCCGTTCTGATCCATACTGATAAACCACTGCGGAGTAGCCCGGAAAATAATCGGGGTTTTATGCCGCCAGCAATGCGGATAGCTGTGTAATAAATCTTGATGATGCAATAAGGCCCCTTTTTGTTGCAGCACTTCCAGCACCAGAGGATTCGCCTTAAAAACATGCTGACCTTCAAATAAAGGAGTTCCGGTTACAAAACAGCCATTAGCAGCCACTGGATTATCCACTTCCAGATCATATTTCATACCCACCACATAGTCTTCCTGACCATGACCCGGAGCCGTATGTACCGCACCGGTACCCGAATCTACAGTAACATGATCGCCCAGAATAACAGGCACCTGACGATTATAAAACGGATGCTGTAAGAGCTGATTTTCCAGCTGACTACCTTTGCAACGCCCCAGAATCTGTGACTGTTCTACACCATAACGCTGCAAAGCAGACGGGTAGAGCTCTTCAGCCAGAATCAATAGCTCCTGATCGGTTTCAACCAGTACATAGTCAAAATCAGGATGCAGGGCCACAGCCTGATTAGCCGGTAATGTCCAGGGGGTAGTGGTCCAGATCACTGCATTGACCGGTTTGTCTGAGCCATTGGCAGCAGAAAAAATATCCAGAATCGCCTGTCTGTCTACTGCTTTAAAACGAACATCTACCGCAGGCGATGTTTTGTCTTCATATTCGACTTCTGCTTCTGCCAGCGCCGAGCCGCAGTCCGTACACCAGTGAACCGGTTTGGAACCTTTATGCAGATGCCCTTTATCAATGATCTGACCCAGAGTACGGATAATATTAGCTTCAAAATCATAATTCATGGTGAGATAGGGATTATCCCAGTCAGCCATAACGCCCAGTCGTTTAAAGTCTGCTTTCTGTCCGGCAACCTGTCTGGCAGCGTATTCACGACAGCCGTTGCGAAAAGTTTTTTCATCCACTTTCACACCGGCTTTACCCAGCTTTTTCTCAACATTAAGCTCAATGGGCAGTCCATGGCAGTCCCAGCCGGGAATATAAGGTGCATCATAGCCCCCCAGGGTCTGGGATTTAATAATAATATCTTTCAGGATTTTGTTGACCGCATGACCAATATGAATGTCACCATTGGCATAAGGAGGGCCGTCGTGCAGAATAAATTTTGGCCGGCCCGCCGCCTGGTCGCGCAATTTCCTGTAAATACCACTGTCTTCCCATTGTTTGAGCATATTCGGCTCACGCTGAGCCAGATTCGCTTTCATTGGAAATTTGGTTTTAGGTAAATTCAAAGTATCTTTATAGATATTCTGTTTGCTCACAGTGTTCTCACTTTTTGTTACTTTTCAGTAAAATATTTTTTAGCTTCTACGACATCATTTAAAATCTGTTGTTTTAGAATTTCAAATGAGTCAAATTTCTTTTCTGCACGGATTTTATGCAGAAAATCCACATGTACCAGTTTGCCATATAGATCACCTTCAAAATTAAACAGGTGAACTTCCAGTAAACCTTTTTTACCATCAACCGTCGGACGATAGCCGATATTGGCAATGCCGTTAATCCCCTGCTGACCGGTTTTATCTTCTAAGTGCCCACCTTCCAGAATAGTTTTGCACAGCCCCAGTCCTTTCCCCCAGAGCCGTACTGCAAATACCCCAGAAACAGCCGGGGTTTCACGATGCAACGGTACATTGGCCGTAGGGAAACCAATGGTTCGTCCCCGTTTGTCACCATGCTGAACATGACCCGACATCCAGTAAGGACGTTTTAACAGTGCCCGGGTTAATTCCATATCACCGGCTTCCAGAGCTTTTCGAATACGGGTACTGCTGACCCGTTGCTGAAACATTTCAAAGGTCGGGGTATTTTCAACTTCGAAGCCGTATTCTGCGCCGCTGCGGATCAGAGACTCAAAATTACCGCTGCGGCCTTTACCAAACTGAAAATCATCCCCTACCTGCAGATACTTTATACCCAGTTGCGCAACCAGAATCCGTGCAACAAATTCATCCGCCGTTATCCGGGCAAAGCGGCTGTTAAAATGAATAACCAGCAGTGTATCAATACCACAATCTGCAATCACTTCGGCTTTATCCCGAAAGCGGGTTAAGCGGGCCGGTGATTTTGCCGGGGCAAAAAATTCCTGCGGTTGAGGCTCAAAGGTGATCACCAGCGAGGGCAATTGAAAACTTTCGGATTTTTGCCGCAGCCTTGCCAGGATATGCTGATGTCCGCTATGCACTCCATCAAAATTACCAATGGTAGCAACACAGCCCCGTTTAAAGCGGGTTAAATTGTGTAAGCCGCGGATAATTTCCATTTACCGTCCTGTTTGTCACTTAAAAATGGCTCAAACCCTGTATTTTACAACAAGGCCTATATTTAACCTAGTAAAATCAATTAGACACTTTGATTATTCAAATTTTTCTTAAGCTGTGGGAAAAAAGGTTTGTTTTCGTACACCCAGAATAAACAGACTAATAAAATACACCGTTATAGCCACTGCAATAGTAAATAATAATTGATAAATGCGTTCTGTTAATGACCAGTTTAACCATTGCTGTACATCAACATGCAGCCACCATAAAACAGCCAGCATGGCAGTATTGGCAAAAGCGACCTGAAACCAGACTTTAGGCCAGCCCGGTTCCGGCTGATAAATACCGTGTTTACGCAGCCAGCGATACAGCAGGAAGGCATTACTGAAGGCAGAAATAGACGTGGCAATGGCCAGTCCGGCATGAGCACCGGGATATTCCATTAAAAACCAGGGAACCACAATCAGAATATTAAACACCATATTAATGACCAGCGCCTTAATACCGATTTTTACCGGGGTTTTAGTATCCTGACGCGAGTAGAATCCGGGCAGCAGGACTTTAACCAGAATAAAGCCCAGCAGACCAGCACTATAGGCCATTAAACTCATAGCAGACATTTCAATATCATGTTGCAAAAACTTGTCGCTGCCAAATAAAGTCGTAATCATTGGCGCTGCCAGCATAAACAGACCCACGGCAGAGGGCATGCCCAGATAAATGACCCAGCGGATAGCCTTGTCCAGCGTAGCAGAAAATTCCTGATGAGATTCGGTCACATGCTGTTTAGACAGACTCGGTAGAATTACCGTGGCCAGAGCCACTCCCAGAATACCCAAAGGAAATTCCATTAGCCGATCCGAATAATACAGCCAGGATATACTGCCGGTCACCAGCATAGAGGCAATAACGGTATCCAGTAATAAATTTATCTGTGCTACCGAGGCACCAAATATTGCCGGCAGCATCAGTTGAAGAATTTTTTTAACACCCGGATGAGCCGGATTCCAGCGCGGTCTGCTAAGGAACCCCATACGATAAATAAAGGGTATCTGAAACAGCAGTTGCAATAAACCGGCCAGAAAAACCCCTATTGCCAGTCCCACTACCGGCTGTTCCATTAAAGGCGCAATCCAGTAAGTTGCGGATATCAGCACCAGATTCAATAACACTGGCGTAAAGGCCGGCACTGCAAAGCGGCCGTAAGTATTTAAAATCCCCCCGGCAAAGGCCACCAGAGAGATAAATAAAATATAGGGGAATGTAAAGCGTAGCAGGCTGACCGTTAAATCAAACTGACTGCGGCTATGTTCTTCACTGAGATAACCGGGGGCAAAAATCATAATCACAATCGGAGCAGCCAGTATCCCGATAACGGTGATCAGAAACAGCCAGCCTCCGAGGGTGCCGGCCACATGCTGGATTAAGTCTTTAACTGCTGCCTTATCCCGGGTTTCCTTATATTCTCCCAGAGTCGGCACAAAAGCCTGATTAAAGGCGCCTTCTGCAAACAGACGGCGCATAAAATTAGGGATTTTAAAGGCAATCAGAAAAGCATCCATACCTGCTGTTGCCGCAAACGCACGGGCAAACACCACATCCCGGACAAAACCCAGAATACGGGACAGCAGCGTCATGACACCAACAATAAGTGTGGATTTAAACAATTTGCTTATATTTCCTTATGTAACTGAAAAAACGGACATAAAAAAAGCCGGACTCAATAAAGAGCCCGGCTTTTTCAGTACCGCTTAGCCTTTAAGACTTGTGTTAAACAAGAATATCAGCCCAGGGCTTTGATTCTAGCATTCAGGCGGCTCTTATGACGAGCGGCCTTATTCTTGTGGATAAGACCTTTACTGACCAGACCATCAATCATAGGTACAGTGGCCTTATAGGCACTTGCAGCAGATTCCTTGTCACCCGCTTCAATAGCATAAACTGTATTTTTAATCGCAGTACGAAATGCTGAGCGCTGTGCTATATTTCTGGTACGACGCTTTACTGCCTGACGTGCACGTTTTTTTGATTGTGGTGAATTGGCCAATGTCTTACTCCTGAAACTTTAAATTTATATTTAAATTTACTAAACTTATTTAATATTATTCAATCTTAATGGGCTAAAGAAAGCGGGATATTATTAATTAATATGAGCATAAGATCAAGTGATTCTTAAAAAAAACGACAATAACTTATATAACGACCAGATTATCCCGGTGGATCAGTTCCGGCTCATCAACATAACCGATAATGTCCACAATTTCTGAACTGGCATGTCCCTTAATTTTATCCGCATCATCACTGCCATAATTGATCAGCCCGCGAGCGACTTCATGACCCTGCTCATCCACACAAACCACCATATCACCACGAGAAAATTCACCCACTACCTCTTTAACACCAACGGCCAGCAAACTGGAGCCCTTGCTGCGCAAAACCTTAATGGCACCGCTGTCCAGTAGCAGTTCGCCCTTCATTAACAGGTGACCGGCCAGCCACTGCTTACGAGCCAGCAATGGGGCCTGATTGGCAAATAACAAAGTTCCTACTGATTGTCCCCGATAGATAGCGCCCAGCACATCATCCTGCCGTCCGGATGCAATAACCGTGGTGGTACCTGAACGGGCAGCCAGACGTGCGGCTCTAAGTTTGGTTGCCATGCCGCCGCGCCCTAGATCACCTTTGGAATCACCGGCCATATCATCCAGTTCCGGTGCCAGTGCATCCACTTCAGTGAGCAGCTTTGCCTGCGGATTATAGCGTGGATCACTGTCAAACATCCCCTGCTGATCAGTCAGGATCACCAGTAAATCCGCATCAATTAAATTAGCCACCAGTGCTGCCAGAGTATCATTATCTCCAAAACGAATTTCATCCGTTACCACAGTATCATTTTCGTTCACAATAGGAACAATATTTAAGGTGATCAGCTTTAATAGTACCGAACGGGCATTTAGGTAACGGGTTCGATTGGATAAATCATCATGAGTTAATAATATCTGCGCAGTATGTAATTTGTGTTTCTGAAACTGGGATTCATAAGCATGAATCAGTCCCATCTGCCCTACTGCTGCTGCTGCCTGTAGTTTATACACTGAATCAGGACGGTTTTTCCAGCCCATTCGCTTCATGCCTTCTGCAACGGCCCCGGAGGAAACCAGCAGAATTTCCAGCTTGTCTGGCCCGTTTTCAGGACTCATCAGCGAAGCCATTTGTTTTACCCATTGAGCGATGGCTGCATAGTCCAGGCCGTTACCTTCATTGGTTAACAGGGCACTGCCGATTTTAACCACCCAGCGACGGGTATTTTTCAGATGGTTTCGCTGTTTAATCTTCATTTGATAATTTTACCCGTGACTGCATCGTAAGTGCCACTGCTTATTTCTTCACTATTATTCGAGCCGTCTTCATTATTACCTTCTTCAGACTTGCGGTCACTATCTGATGCAGTTTCAAGGTGTTCCATAATGGCGAAACATAAGTCCCGTGTGCCTTCCTTGTTCATAGCTGATATCGTAAACACCGGTCCCTGCCAGTTCAGTTCATCAATAATAGCCTGACATTTTTGCTGCCGTTCTTCTTCAGACAATAAATCGGTTTTATTGATCACCAGCCAGCGTTCTTTATTGGCCAGTTCATCACTGAATTTTTCCAGTTCATTTTCAATGGCACGGAAGGTCTCTACCGGGCTGCTGCCGTCATAAGGTTCGACGTCAATAAAATGCAGTAATAAACCGGTACGGGCCACGTGTTTCAAGAAGCGTATGCCCAGCCCTGCACCTTCTGCAGCACCCTCAATAATACCGGGAATATCTGCTACCACAAAACTACGATGCGGTACAATACTGACCACCCCCAGATTAGGGATCAGAGTGGTAAAAGGGTAATTGGCGACTTTAGGTTTAGCTTCTGATACTGCCCGGATAAAGGTAGATTTACCGGCATTAGGCATACCCAGCAAACCCACATCAGCCAGAACTTTCAGCTCCAGCAATAGTTCACGACGTTCTGCCGGAGTGCCCAGGGTACTCTGTCTGGGAGCCCGGTTTACACTGCTTTTAAAACGGGTATTGCCCAGACCGTGAAAACCGCCGCGTGCGACCATCAGCACCTGACCCACTTCTGTTAAATCGCCCAGCAGCTCACCGGTTTCCATATCCTTAACACTGGTACCCACTGGAACATTAATATATAAATCATCACCCCCGCGCCCGGTTTTTTCCTTACCCTGACCTGCCTGACCATTTTTGGCTTTATAAAAACGGGTCATACGAAAGTCTGCCAGAGTATTCAGGCCATCGGTGGCTTTAAGAAAAACCGAACCACCGTCACCGCCATCGCCGCCATCAGGACCACCAAATGGAATATACTTCTCACGGCGAAAGCTGACAATACCTCTGCCACCCTGTCCCGATTCAACTTTTACAGTCGCTTCATCAACGAATTTCATTTTTTATACTTAACCTTCGACCATTTGAGAAGAAAAAAATTTATTTAAACGCAAGTCCAAGTCCGTATCAGGAAATGAAAAAGGCTCTGCCAGAATCTGGTAGAGCCTTTTAGTGTCTAACTAATTGTAAGTCTGTTTTTAAAACAAATCTTACTCAGCTATAACGCTGACGTATTTACGGCTGTTAGGGCCTTTTACTTCAAAAAGTACACGACCATCTGCCTTGGCAAATAAGGTATCATCTTTACCAATACCCACATTTAAACCTGGATGAACTTTGGTTCCACGCTGACGGATCAGAATATTTCCACCAACGACCATTTCACCACCAAATTTTTTGACACCCAGACGCTTCGATACTGAATCGCGTCCGTTTCTGGTACTACCACCTGCTTTCTTGTGAGCCATTTTCCGTTATCCTGTCTTTATCTCTCAAAGAGAAACTAAAAATATTTAACTAAAATTACTGAACTAAAAATTACTGAACTAAAAATTACTGAACTAAAAATTACTAAAC
>JALVAL010000191.1 GCA_027011205.1 Gammaproteobacteria bacterium | reverse complement strand
GTTGATGAAGTTTCGGCAGCAGGACGCTGCCGAAAAGCCTCCAGGGATGGATTCACGGCGTCTTCAGCAAGAGCTGTCCATTCCCTGATACGGTCGTTTATACAAAATAGTGACTAAATTTTTTTATTTTTTCTCTGGACATATTAAGTCTTTATCAGTATCATACACGCCTGTTGATTCGGGGCTATAGCTCAGCTGGGAGAGCGCTTCGCTGGCAGCGAAGAGGTCAGGAGTTCGATCCTCCTTAGCTCCACCAATTCAACACAATACTATCCATAACTATCCATAGTATTGCTATCAAGCTGTTTGACACAGCGAAGAGAGAACCATCACTTTTAAAATGCACTTTTTAAAAGTATATGTCCCCTTCGTCTAGTGGCCTAGGACACCGCCCTTTCACGGCGGTAACAGGGGTTCGAGTCCCCTAGGGGACGCCACTTTCTTTTTTCTCCAGATGATTTTTTTCCGTAAATCCTGTACTATTCCCTGCTTGCTGATTTATTGACATCAACAGGAGTTTTTAATGTCAGATACCCATAACCCAACCATTGTTTATACCTTAACCGATGAAGCCCCGGCTCTGGCGACGCTATCCTTTTTACCTATAGTAAAAGCCTTTACCCGGACAGCCAGTATTAATATTGACACAAAAAACATCTCTCTGGCACATCGAATACTGGCAGTATTTCCCGATTACCTGACGCCTGAACAACAGACAGCCGACGCTCTGGCTGAACTGGCTAAACTGGTAAAAACACCCAAAGCTAATATCATCAAGCTGCCTAATATCAGTGCCTCAATTCCACAACTAAACGCCGCAATAACCGAGCTTCAGTCTCAGGGGTACACCTTACCCGACTATCCGGAAAATCCTCAAAACGACCAACAGCAGGACATTAAATCCCGTTATGACAAGGTTAAGGGCAGTGCCGTCAACCCGGTACTGCGGGAAGGCAATTCTGACCGGCGTGCCCCGGCATCGGTTAAACAATATGCCCGCAATAATCCGCACTCGATGGGGGCATGGTCAAAATTGTCCAGAACCCATGTTGCCAGTATGCAGGAAGGTGATTTTTACGGCAGCGAACAATCCATTACGATTCAAAAAGACAATGCCTATACTATTGAACTGGAAACTCAGTCCGGCAGCCGTATTTTATTAAAAGATACAGCCCCGCTACTGGCCGGAGAAATTATTGATGCGGCCATTATGAGCAAAAATGGCTTACGGGATTTTTACGCTCAGCAGATGGATGAAGCCAGAGAACAGCAGATATTATTATCACTGCATTTAAAGGCCACCATGATGAAAGTCTCTGATCCGGTGATTTTTGGACATGCGGTATCTGTTTATTTCCAGAGTGTATTTGATAAATATCATGAGCTGTTTAGCGAACTGGGTGTTGATCCGAATAATGGTCTGGGAGATTTATACACTAAAATACAATCCCTGCCTGAAACTCAGCAGTCTGAAATTAAAGCGGATATTCAAAGCTGTTATACTACCCGCCCTGCTCTGGCTATGGTTAATAGTGATCAGGGTGTTACTAATCTGCATGTACCCAGTGATGTCATTATTGATGCCTCCATGCCGGCGGCTATTCGCGCATCCGGTAAAATGTGGGGTGCCGATGGAAAACTACATGACACCAAAGCCCTGATCCCGGATCGTTCCTACGCCGGTATTTATCAGGAAACCATCGACTTTTGTAAAGAGCATGGCGCCTTTGATCCCCGTACTATGGGCAGTGTACAAAATGTCGGCCTGATGGCGCAAAAAGCAGAAGAATACGGCTCTCATGATAAAACTTTCCTGATCCCGGAAAACGGGGTGGTTCGGGTTAAAGACGAGCAAGGCAATACCTTACTGGAACATCTGGTAGATGCTGGTGATCTCTGGCGCATGTGTCAGACCAAAGATGCCCCTGTTCAGGACTGGGTTAAACTGGCCGTTAATCGTGCCCGTGCGACGTCATTACCCACTATCTTCTGGCTCGATCACCAGCGTGCCCATGATCGAGAACTGATTAAAAAAATAGAGCAATATCTGCCGCAATACGATACCAGTGATTTGCAGATCCGCATGATGTCACCTGTGGAAGCCACACATTTTTCCTTGCAATGTATTAAGGAAGGTAAGGATACAATATCTGTTACAGGTAATATACTACGTGATTATCTGACCGATTTATTCCCCATTCTGGAACTGGGTAGCAGTGCAAAAATGTTATCCATTGTCCCGTTGATGAATGGTGGCGGTCTGTTTGAAACCGGCGCGGGTGGTTCTGCCCCTAAACATGTACAGCAGTTTCTGCAGGAAAATCATTTACGCTGGGACTCGCTGGGAGAGTTTCTGGCATTAACGGTATCACTGGAACATCTGGCTGAAAAAGCAGATAACCCGAAGGCACAGATCCTGTCTGAAACTCTGGATCAGGCCACTGCCAAATTTTTGCAGAATAATAAATCACCGTCACGAAAAGTCGCTGAACTGGATAACCGGGGCAGTCACTTTTATCTGACCTTATACTGGGCAGAAGCCTTAACTGAGCAGACTAAAAATAGTGCACTGGCTGAACAGTTTAAACCCGTATACCAGCAGTTATCGGCTCAGGAAAACACCATTATCAATAAATTAAATAAGCTTCAGGGACAGCCTGTTGAACTGGCCGGTTACTATCTGCCAGATCCGCAGAAAGTGGAACAGGCTATGCGTCCCAGTACTGAATTTAATCAGATCATCAGGCGGATTTAATAATCCGGTTCGCTATCACTGAGAAAATCAGGCGCAGTAAAGCTGCACCTGATTGCGTCCGCTTTCCTTAGCTCGATACAGGGCAATATCAGCACGATGAACCATATCATCTATAGTTTTATCCTGCTCATCCATTTCTGTGACACCAATACTGATATTGTAAGCAACCTCTATATCTTCTTCTTTGAAAATTGTCTGTTGTATTAAACTGACTTTCATCACCTACATTTAGGAATAAACATTTCTGTATGGTGAGCCCAGAGCCTCTATTATAATCCTGTGTCTTTCTTCCATATTGACAATAATAGGTGCTTTCTCAT
>JALVAL010000190.1 GCA_027011205.1 Gammaproteobacteria bacterium | reverse complement strand
CCTTATACTGGATGTTGGTTTTAAGCCAATATGAACAACAATATCCTGCCCTGACGAAATACCACCGAGAATACCGCCGGCGTGATTAGATAAAAATCCCTGCGCTGTTATTTCATCCCGGTGTTCCGTGCCCTTCTGATTTATACAATCAAAACCAGCGCCAATTTCCACCCCTTTAACCGAATTAATACTCATCATGGCATGTGCAATATCCGCATCCAGACGATCAAAAATTGGTTCCCCAAGACCTGGATACATGCCACTGGCAACCACAGACACTTTGGCTCCAATGGAATTCCCCTCTTTTCTCAGAGCATCCATATAGTCTTCCATGGGTTTTATCTGACGTTCATCAGGACTGAAGAACGGATTATTATTCACCAGCTCCCAGTCAAAATGAGAATCACCGGGTTGAGCGGTTTTAATGGGGCCCAGTTGTGAGAGATAACCCCTGATTTCTATACCATGAACATCTTTAAGGTATTTTTTTGCAATACCCCCGGCAGCTACTCTTGACGCCGTTTCTCTGGCAGAGGAACGGCCGCCGCCACGATAATCTCTAAATCCATATTTCTGCTGATAGGTATAATCAGCATGTCCGGGTCTAAAAGTGTTTTTAATATTGCTATAATCCATAGAGCGCTGGTCTTTATTATAAATAATCAGAGCAATTGGCGCACCGGTGGTGTTACCTTCAAAAATACCCGACAGAATTTGTACTTCATCATCTTCACGGCGCTGAGTAGTATGTCGGGAAGTGCCCGGCTTGCGTCTATCCAGATCAAACTGCAGGTCGGATTCTGATAATTCCAGGCCGGGAGGACAACCATCAACAAGACAACCAATTGCCTTGCCATGACTCTCGCCAAACGAACTTACAACAAATAATTTTCCAAAAGAATTTCCAGACATAGCGTGCCAACCATTGTTAAACCGGGCAAAATCAGTTGCCACCGACTGATTTCCAGGTTAAAAATAAAGTGGGTTAAGAACCCGTGTTTTGAGGATTAAATCACATTCTGCAAACTTTCACAAAAGCGACAGATGGAGTTCATTAATCGTTCAGGATTATAGTGAGATTATATCAGTAAATCAGAACAGAAAGGAGTTCACCATGTTTAAAATTAAACCCATTGCAGGCAATCTGGCCTTTTTAATAGTAATGACTGCTCAAACCCCTTTACCTGCCAATGCCCAGTCCTATGTTTCCTATGAATATGTACCGGTTATCAGTGCCACACCGGTGACTAAAATTGTACAGCATTCCACCCCTTATCAGGATTGCTGGTCCGAACAGGTTCAGGTGGGTCAAAGCAGACCACCTGCTCAAAACAGTTATTTTGATTCCATGTTTGATGAAAACTCATACACCGGTACGATACTGGGTGGTCTGGTGGGCGGCGGCATTGGTAATGCACTGGGACATAGAACCCCCAATAAAAAAGCAGGTGCGGTAGTAGGAGGCTTACTGGGTAGTGCGGTCGCCTACGATATAACGCATAATCGTCGTAAAACACCCGAATTTTATAGTCCCCGTTATGAAACACAGCAACATTGTAAAACCCGATACAAAACTCATGAAGAAGAAAAGGTGGTAGGCTATCGAGTTCGATATCGTTATAATGATAATGAATATACCACCCGTACCAGACACAATCCTGGTGACACCTTACGCCTGAAACTGGTCGCAACCCCCGTGGAGGATTAATATGCGAGCCTTATTAATTGAAGATGAAGTACTACTTCAGGATCAGATCCGTACTCAATTAGAGGCCGAAAACTTTCAGGTTGATGTAACAGGAAACGGTAAGGAGGGCTTATTTTTTGCTTCTGAATACCCGGTGGATGTCGCCATTATTGATATTGGCCTGCCGGAGTTATCTGGTATCGAAATTATCAAACAACTGCGTCAACAGGGCAATACCCTCCCGGTGCTGGTTTTGACTGCACGAGGACGCTGGCAGGATAAAGTTGAAGGTCTGGAAGCCGGTGCCGATGATTACCTGGTCAAGCCGTTTCAGATGGAAGAACTTCTAGCTCGAATTAATGCTCTGCTGCGCAGAGCATCAAACAGTACTCTAACTGAAATTTGTTACGGCTCAATTTGTATTACCCCGGATAGTCAGCAGGTCAGTTTATCTGATCAGCCTCTGGAACTGACAGAATTTGAATATAAAATCCTGGAATATCTGATGCGCCGTCACTCCAGGGTCATATCCAAAACTGAACTGGCAGATTATCTCTATCCTCACGATGAGGATCGGGACAGCAACGTACTGGAAGTTATTATGGGTCGCCTGCGTAAAAAGCTGGATCCTGATGGCCAGTTAAAACCCATTGAAACCGTTCGTGGTCGAGGTTATCAGTTTAATTTAAAATAAATCCGGACTCAGCATTTGAAATACCTGCCTTTTAATCTGCATTCTATTAATAACCGGATTATATCCGGAGCCATCATTGTGGTCTGCCTGTTTATGCTGCTGACAGGATATACTCTGAATCAGTCTTTTTATAATAGTGCCTACTCCGCTCTAAAAGAACGTCTGACCGGACAAATTTATCTGTTAATGGCTGATCGACAGCTCAATGCAAGCAATCTACAAAGTACACCACAGAAACTTTCTGTCGATATTCTGAACAATCCGGACTCCCAATTATCAGCTTATATTACTTTGGCAGACGGCACCATATTATGGCGCTCATCGGGCAGTGACCCCCGCTTTCTGCCGCCCGGTAAAACCATTATTCATGGCAAAAAAGTCTTTCAGACCTTTACGGTTGATAACAAAGCCTATATTGGGCTGAGTATTGCCATCTACTGGAATCCTGATAATCGCCAGACTCCTCTTATATATCATATCAGTGATGATCTCAGTGAGCTGAATCAGACCATTGACACTTATCAGAAAAGTCTCTGGACCAATCTGTTTCTAATGTCACTGACCTTGTTAATCAGCCTGTTTTTCATCCTGCGCTGGGGACTTAAACCATTAAGAGAAGTAGAGCAGGAGATTAAAGCCGTTGAACAGGGACAGCAGGCATTACTGCAACAAAACTATCCTGATGAACTTAAACCCCTGACTCATAATATTAATGAGCTGATCCAGTTTGAACACCAGCAGCAGGAACGCTATCAGAATGCTCTCTCGGATCTGGCTCACAGTCTTAAAACCCCGCTGGCTATTATTCAGGGTCAGCAGTTTGACAAGCAAAATCCAGAACAATATTTGAGCCAGATTAATGATGCCGTACAGCGAATGAATGCTATTGTGGAATATCAGCTCCAGCGGGCAACCACTTCCAGCCTGTCACCACATATACAATATCTGCAGCTGGAACCGGTTACCCTGTCATTACTGGACAGTATGAAAAAAATATATCGTGACAAAACCATCCAGTTTAATGCTTCAATATCACCGGGTCTTCAATATCAAATGGATGAAGGTGATTTTATGGAAATACTGGGCAATCTGCTGGACAATGCCAGCAAATGGTGCAGAGATCAGGTCAGTCTGACATTATCAACAGATAAAAATAATTTATATATCATAGTCCAGGATAATGGTCCCGGAATTAAAGCCGAAAAAATCAATAAAATTACAACTCGCGGTGTACGCATGGACGAATTAACACCGGGTCATGGTGTCGGCCTTGCAATCGTGGTGGATATAGTTAATGCTTATAATGGTAATATTGATTTCAGTTCATCTGATGAAGGCGGATTAAAGGTTTCTGTTCGGTTTAACCTGAATAAATCAGATTAGACGCAAAGTATTATCCCATATAACCAATATTATGGGGCTTATAGCTGAAGACTGACTCATTGAAAATGATTTGATAAGCTGGCTAACGGGTTTATATGACATTACTTATTTTTTATCTGGCACTTGCCTTACTGGTTTCATTTCTATGTTCCATTCTTGAAGCCGTTTTTCTTTCTATGCACAGCAGTTATATTGCCTCTTTAACTGATCAACCCAGGCTTAAACAGCTGCTGAAGAAACTGAAAAAAGATATGGACACGTCCATATCTTCTATTTTAATTCTCAATACCATTGCCCATACTATGGGTGCCGCCGGAGTCGGTGCAGAAGCAGTCAAGCTCTTTGGTATCCAGTGGCAAAGTCTGATTGCTATTATTCTGACCTTACTGATTTTATACTTTTCTGAAATCATCCCCAAAACCATAGGTGCGACCTACTGGCGGGAACTTGCCAGACCCACCGCTTATATTATTAAGTTTTTAAGCTTTATTCTGCTGCCCTTATTATGGATTTCCAGGCAGCTGACCACACGCATAAAAAACCATAAAAAACATGGCCTGACCCGGGAAGAGATCATGGCTATGGCAGACGTAGGTGAAGAAAATGGGGTACTGGCTGAAGAAGAATCACAACTTATTGAAAATCTGCTGACCCTCAAACAAACTCAAATTAAAGACATTCTGACCCCTCGCAGTGTGGTATTTTCACTCAATGCAGAACAAAGTATTGAATCGACTCTGCAGGAAGATAATCTGTTTATCTATTCCCGTATTCCCGTATTCCAGGACAATAAAGACAATATAATCGGTATGGTATTTGCCCGCAGTATTTTAAAAGCGATATCAATGGATCATAAAGTCTCCGAACCACTAGAAAGCCTGATGCACCCTGTACATAGCGTACCGGAACATATGCCGGTTTATTTTTTACTGGATCAATTTATCCATCGAAAAGAACACCTGTTTCTGGTTCACGATGCCTACCGTCAGTTCTCTGGTATTGTCACTCTTGAAGATGCTATAGAAACTCTGCTGGGCAGAGAAATTATTGACGAAGCTGACAAAGTGGATGACATGCAGAAATACGCATTAAAAAAAGCCGCTATGTGGAAAAAACATTTAACAGAACAACAGCTCAGGCCATAATTTTTTAATATACGCCCATCAGTCATGACCAAAATACTGTTCCAGCTGTTCCTTTGTTAATAAGAACACCCCCTGTCCCCCATGCTCAAATTCAAGCCAGTAAAAGGGGATGTCAGGATAGCGTTCCTGCAGGGCATATTCACTATTACCTACTTCAACAATTAATATACCCTCTGGATATAAATGCTCAGCAGCCTGTTCCAACATGGGTATTACCAGCTCCAGTCCGTCATCTCCAGCTGCAAGTCCCAGCTCCGGTTCTGCCTGGTATTCAACGGGCAGAGCAGCCATATCCTGAGCATCCACATAGGGCGGGTTGGATACAATAATGTGATATTGCTGTCCCTTAAGATTACTGAATAGATCCGACTGCACAATATTTACCTGTTCCTCCAGCTGGTGTTTTTCAATATTCTGCAATGCCACGTCCAGTGCATCCTCAGAAATATCCGCAGCATCCACCTCAGCATGTGGAAAATAGACAGCACTGGCAATGGCAATACAGCCGCTGCCAGTACAAAGGTCCAGAATATTTTCTACTTTATCAGGCACCACCCAGGGTTCAAAATGATTTTGAATGAGTTCCGCAATAGGCGAACGCGGCACCAGCACCCTTTCATCAACATAAAACGGCAGACCGCAAAACCAGGCTTCATGTGTCAGATAAGCCGCTGGAATTTTCTCCCTGGCTCTTTGAAACAAGATATTACTAACGGCTTTTTTTTCGTTTTTAGTTAATTTTGAAGAAAAATAGACCGAATGGGTATCAGGTTCAAGATTCAATGTATGCAATACCAGATAAGCAGCCTCATCAATGGCACAGGAATTTCCATGACCATAATAAAGACCTGCCTGTTTGAAGAGACTGGCACCAAAGCGAATAAAATCTGTAATGGTATTCAGATGTAAAATTATATCTTCTTTTTTATAGGCAATATTTGCCATATTAACCTCATTATTAATAAGCTGTTTACATTTATGCAACACTAACGACTTAAACACCTTCCAACAGAATTACTGGCACATAATTTACCATCAAACCAGATGGTATTGGATAATTTTGCACCTGCCAGTTTAATTCCTGCTGCTTTTGCATGTGTTAAATCAGCATAACTTAAATCTGCACCGCTGAAATCAGCCTTACTAAGATTAGCACCTCTTAAGTCTGCTGCTCTTAAAGAAGCATTGCTGAAGTCTGAAGAACTTAAATCCGAGAGGGATAAATTAGCATAATCCAGACTGCTGTCTAATAATTTGGAATGACTAAAACGACTGTTTTGTAATAAGCTATTTTTAAAACTGGAATGAGATAAATTAAGTCCGCTAAAATTCCTGCGCTGCAAATGGCAGCCATCAAAAATGCTGTTTTCCTGTCCTTTATCTGCACAGTCTACGTTTAATAAAGGATTATCCGGTGTAAAAACAAACATGGCATAAATAATCACTCCAATCACTGCAAAAACAGATAGCAGACCTAAGACACTGACTGTTTTTATTTTTAAATGGGTTACTTTTTTTCTTGGCTGGTAAATCAGCTGATTACCCTCTTTATCAGTTTCTCTAATTTCTTCTCGTTCATCCGCCCAGCGACGAGCTGCTTTCAGGCGTTCCTTATAATTGTCTTCATTGCGATGTTTCAGTACCTCCGGCATTACATCACGGATGCTTGAAGCCTTACGCCAGGTTTGCTTGTCCTGACTCAACATATCCGATGGATGAACTCTGCCCAGTAAAATCTGCTTACTGATCAAACCTGCCATAAAAGGTCCGGTAATACGTCCTTTTCTTCGGATATACCAGAGTTGATTGTCTCGGCTCATAAATTTTAATTTTCCAGATTAGGTTTTTATTAATAATTTTGGTTTATACTAAAATATAGACGAAATTAAATAAATATCAGAACATGCAGCCAATTGACCTCTCCAGACTGGTAAAAAACATCAATACCAGTGAAACGGAAACCACAACTTCACCTGAACGCCGGGTTGATGACGCCATGGTGGAAAAGCAACGTCTGGCCATAGCTCTGCTGCTGAAACAAACGGTTCAAAACCTCACCCAGGACGGTTTACCTAGCATTGATAGCCAAAAAGCCATTATCAGTGCCAAAAAAATTTTTCCCTCTGAATTTACCCAGCTCTATATTCAGGAACGCCTGCAGCAGCACAGGATTGCAGAAAGTCTGGCCAACCAGGTAATTAAACCCGTTCTATTAAACAAATCGACTGTCAGTCAATGGTTTTCCGGACAGTTAATTCAGGCCATTGTCTATCAAACGACGGTCAATGGTTTGAGCTCATTGCTGGTTAATGCTCAGGGACAATTTGATCCTGCTCTACTCGCGCAAATATCAAAGACTCAAATCAGTGAACAATTAATACGCCAGTCACAGCAGGTAAATATTAAAACCGCTTTATCATTACAGACCGGCCAGCAATTACTGCTTGAGGTCATAAAAGAGCCTGACCAGTTTAGTTTCAGGTTACACTCAAGCCCGTCACAAAGTCAGAAAATCAGCGAACACCTTAATCAACTGCTCAATAAACAACAATCTTTAAACCAGATTCTTAGTTCATTAAATGAAATCACTCATCAAAATGCAAGTGCCCGTAACGTATTTACCCCGCGTTTTATAGAACAGGTGGAAAAAATCATTCAGCAAACTCCGCAATTATCTCAGCTGGGCAAGTCTCAGGATTTAAAGAATGCCCTGCAGAACTCTGGTCAGTTTCTGGAAAACAGCCTGAGCCCAGCGAATCGCTCCCCGACGGGGAGCGATTTTAAAGCCGGCTTAATGCAATTACAGTCCATGATACTGAATAATGAAGCCGTCATTATTCCCAAAAACCTGTCCCGTCAGAGCAGTACTTATAACACCATTGCCCAAACCCATTTACTGGGACTGCAAAGCAGCATCCATCAGTTTTTTGAGTTACCCGCCAAAGTAATACATGCCCAGGTACAAAAACCTTTAGCACCTGAAATGAGTCTTTTTTTACTGCATAATCCTCTCATTATTCAGGCAAAAATAGTAGATCAGCTGGAAGGTGCACTGGCACGTATTATCAGTGGTCAGTTACAAAGCAGAGAAAGTGGGGAGCAGGCTGTTTTCAGTTTTGAGTTGCCTTTTCGACATAATAATCAAACTGAGGTTTTGCAACTTAAAATCAGAGAACAATTAAAACAGGAAGAAGCTCAAAAAGGCAATAAAATCTGGACAGTGAACCTGGCTTTTAATCTACAGAGTCTGGGCGGTATTCGAATTTACATGACCCTGGACCAGATGGAACTTGCCATGCAGATCTGGACCGAAGAAGCCCATACACAAATACTATTCCAGCAAAATTTTTATCAACTCAAGGAACGACTTCTGGATGCGGGTTTTAACATTTCACAATTAAAAGCCTATCATGGTATTCCTGACTCCGCCGTAAAAGAACAGCAGGACAGCCCATTTATAATTAATGAACAGGTGTAAATTGAAAGCCAAAAAAAAACATAGAAAAAATACCGGGGACACTATTAAACAGGCCATCGCCCTGCATTATGATGAAGCTAAAGCCAGCCCTGTTCCCCAGGTCACAGCCACCGGCCAGAATGATATTGCAGAACAGATAATCAGTCTGGCTCGTGAACACAACATACCCATTCACAAAGATGCAGATCTGGCGGTATTACTGGCGCAATTAGAACTTTACGAAGATATTCCGGAGACTCTTTATCAGGCCGTGGCTGAAGTACTGGCCTTTGCCTATATTGTGTCCGGAAAACAACCCGAAAAATTTAAAGGACAATAACCCAATAGCAATACCCTGGCTTATCTACCAACATTAAACATTATGGGCTGTTAAATTTTTAACGCGAGTAATAAGCTATTATAGATGCTTTTGCCAGAGTATACTTATTAATCATAAAACCCGTTAATGCCGGTGAAGATTGGGCATCCAGATCCAGCTTTTCTGTATCAAGCGCATAAACAGTGAAAATATAGCGATGGGCTTTGTCTCCTTTGGGAGGACATGCGCCGCCATAACCGGCACTGCCAAAATCAGTGACGCTTTGAATACTTCCTTCTGGTGCGATATTTTCTTTTAAATTTCCTGCTCCGGACTTTAAAGAAGATACACTGGCTGGAATATTAAAAACAACCCAGTGCCACCAGCCGCTGCCTGTAGGAGCATCCGGATCATAAACAGTGACGGCAAAACTTTTAGTATTTTTCGGTGCATCATGCCAACTCAACTCTGGAGATATATTTTGTCCTTTACAGCCAAAACCAGAATATACCTGCTGCTGGGAAAGTTGTCCGCTGATATCAGTACTTGTAAGAGTTAATCCCTGGGCAAAACTGTTTGATGCGATAAATATCATTAGAGCGAGTATTACTAAGAATTTATTCTTCATTGAATTTCCCAATATTTTTACCCAGCACCTCGTAAGGCTTCGTCCTTAAAGTCAAGGATAGCGGAGGTGACAACTATTTCCCAAAAGCCTCATCTTTTAAGGCGAGGTACTGAGTTTACAGTAGAATTTATATTTCCAGGTAACAAAAAATGTAACGACTAAGTATAAATTACCGTATATGGCTGTAGAATTACAATTATTTTTAATAAATAAACTGATCTTTACCATGTTACAGAAAAAAAAATTTAAATATCTCGTCATAATAGCAATTGCTCTGGCTATTGGTCTAGCGCTGCTGCTTTCTCATATGATACTGGAACAATACCAGTCCAGTAATTCAGTCTGGCCGTTATTCTCTTTAACTGAAACGCTGCAGATGATCCGTAATTCCGGCCATTGGGGTGTGCTTGTCTCCCTGGGATTAATGATTATTCATTCTGTTATACCCTTCCCATCAGAATTCGTAGCCATTGCCAATGGTATGATATATGGCCTTTTCTGGGGTGTTGTTATTACCTGGAGTGGCGCCATAATGGGTGCGAGTATTTCTTTTGCCCTGGCTAAACGTTTTGGCCGCCCCTTTATCAATCGCTTTTTAGCAAAACAGCAACAGGAAAAACTGGATAACTGGACAAAACATTATAGCACCGGGGCCTTGCTATTTAGCCGCTTTATTCCAATTATTGCATTTAACCTTATTAACTATGCTGCTGGTCTGGCAAATGTAACGTGGTGGAAATTTTTATGGACCACTGGTTGTGGGATCCTGCCACTTACAACTTTAATGGTTGTAGCGGGGGATCAAATTCAGACACTGTCAATAAACTGGTTTATATTTATTTTAACTATAGGATTAGTTTGCTGGTATATTATTCACCACTGGACACATTATCATAAAACCAGACCCCCGGGTCGCTAAATTATGTTCCGGCCCTGCCCTCTGATTTACAACTAAAACTGGAATTTTTTATTTTTCAGGTTAAAATAGAGCCTCTTTACTTATCAGGACGACAGGTAAAGACAATACAGGAACATAATCATCAGCAAAATACGCACCGATAAGGATATCAATTATGCCCACCCGCCAGACATATGCTCCCGGCAATACCCAGCGCCTGACACTGGACATCAGCCATTGTCTGGAAGAGACCCGGATATTTGAACTTAAGGGCCAGCAAACCCTGTCCGCCCCTTTTGAACTCAGTGCCCGCTTTATCTG
>JALVAL010000189.1 GCA_027011205.1 Gammaproteobacteria bacterium | reverse complement strand
ATATAGTATACTATATATAAAGGAAATCAACATGCTTTTAATCTGTTTGCTGACTTTATCATATCCTGATAGAAAAATGTCTGGTTTTTAAACAGACCAGTAAACTCAGCACCTCGCCTTAAAAAACGAGGCTTTTGAGAAATAGTTGTCACCCCTGCCATCCTCGACATTAAGAACGAGGCCTTACGAGGTGCTGGGTAAATAATGGCGTTGCTACCCTGATCAGCTTCTCACAGAATATACGCTTTAAATCAACTCAGGAGACAAAAATACTATGAAACCACAAATTGTCGCTATTATTGGAGCTGGCCCCGTGGGTCTGGCTGCGGGTGCTCAGGCACTGGAGCGAGGATTAACACCTGTTATCTTTGAACAGGGTAATGAAGTAGCTCATGCTATTCGCCAATGGCAGCATGTAAAAATGTTCTCTCCCTGGGAGTTTAATATTGATACGGCAGCTGAAAAATTACTGAACAACGCAGGCTGGGACAGGCCCGATGATGATGAACTTCCTACTGGCGGAGAACTGATTGAACGCTATATCGAGCCATTAGGAACTCAAACCATACTGAAACAGTATATTAAACTGTCAGCCAGAGTAACGGCCATCAGCCGGGTTGATTTTGACAAGCTAAAAACCGAGGGCAGGGAAAAGGCAAAGTTTGAAATTCGTTATACCCAGGATAACAGGCAGCGAGTTGCTCTGGCTGATGTGGTGATTGATATCTCAGGCACCTGGTTTACGCCAAATCCGGCCGGCTCAAACGGACTTCCTGCCTTCGGAGAGCCCGAAGCAGCAGAGCATATCAGCTATGTCATGCCTGATGTACTGAATAAGAAACGAGAACAGTTTGCCAATAAGCGGGTCGCTGTATTAGGCGGCGGGCACTCTGCAGTAGGAACTATTCTGGATCTCATTACTTTAAAAGAAGGTGCCCCGGATACGGATATCACCTGGTTAGTCCGAGGTGAAGATACCAGTCGTTCTTTCGGTGGTGGTGACAATGACCAAATTAAGGCCAGAGGCTCACTGGGTACCAAATTCAAACATCTGGTCGAAGGGGGAAAAATCAGTATTAAATCCGGCTTTCACCTAAGCCAGATTGAGCAACAGAAAAATACTCTGAAGATCAGCTCGGGAACAGTGACCGACAATAACTATATAATGGCTGATGAGTTAGTCGTAGCAACCGGTTTTCGTCCTGATTATTCCTTTGTTTCTGAATTACGCCTTGAACTGGATCCTGCGACTGAATGCCCACCCATACTCGCGCCTCTGATTGATCCTAATGTACATTCTTGTGGAACAGTACGTCCTCATGGTGCACGTGAACTGGCTCAACCTGAACCCGGGTTTTATATCGCAGGTATGAAATCCTATGGACGAGCCCCAACCTTTCTGATGATCACCGGCTATGAACAGGTCCGTTCAATTATTGCTGATATTGTCGGCGATAAAGAAGGAGCTGCACGGGTAGAACTGGTCTTGCCTGAAACGGGCGTATGCTCAGCGCCTTTAGATAATGATACTGAAGAGGAATGTTGTAGTAATTAGTGTATTGCCAGGAAGGCAATTTCCGGATAGACACTAATTAGGCGCCTGATTTAACTGAAAATATCAGAAATTAAATTTTTACCCAGCACCTCGTAAGGCCTCGTCCTTAAGGTCGAAAATGGCAGGGGTGACAACCATTTCTCAAAAGCCTCGTCTTTTAAGACGAAGTGCTGGGTTTACTTAATCCTAATTGTTTTTCATTTGTTCTTTTATTTCATTTAAATCGTCTTCATTTAATTGTATAGAACGTTCTGCATCACTCATACTATGGTAGTGTTTAACAAATAGCATTTCAGCCATTTCCACAAGATTTCTGTAGATGTTTGTTGTATTAGATACATCATTCATAAGTGATGCAGCCATCTCAGCGGTAATCGATTCTTTCTTAATACAAACGGCTAACCACTTATTCATATCAGAGATATGTTCTTCAAATAACAAATTAAGATAATCCAGAGAAAAAACAGTATCTTCAGCATCTGTTTCCAGACGAATTGTTTCCAGTTTTCGTATTAACAAGGTGATCTCTACTCTTATTTTGGTGTAAGCCTCTTTCATTTCCTGATTGGATGACATTGCATAGGTCGCAAGATTTTTCTGCATAAGAATACTGATGTTAATTGCATTGGTGATATTCTGGTTAGATTTTCTCAGCCAATGAATATCATCAGATTGTTCTATTTCCCATGAAAAACCGGCCTTATTGATAAACAGGATAACTTCCTCGTACAAGCATCTGATATTTTTCACATAAATAGAATCAATATCATGAGCAATGAACTGCTTTTGTGCCTCAGCAACTTTGTAAAGGTCGCTCGCCAGTAATGCCTCATCTCGTTTAAAACCAAATGCCATCGATAATATATCAATGGCATTATTCCATATATGCAGGGTTTCATTACGTACAGCTTCCATCGCTGTATCCGGGAATTCAGCTGCTGCATCGTTTAAATATAAAGGTTGTATTTTAGATATTTTTTTATCAGGGATAATCATAGTTATCCAACGAATAAGGTGGTTAATTAAAGGAACCATTAAAATAACGCCCGAAACATTAAATAAGCTGTGAAAGACTGCCAGCTTTAGCGTGTAATTATCATCTGCTATGCCGCTAATTGAACTGATCATATCGACTAAATTAATAATGGGGTATAAAAAGAGAATAAACAAACTACCTGCCGTTATTTTAAACAGTACATCAGATAATGCCAGGCGACGACCGATAACATTAGAGGTCAACGAACCAACTACTGCGGTAATAGTAGAACCAAGGTTAGCTCCAATAGTCAGTGCTAAAGCATTTTCATAGGTTACCTGATGAACCGATAGAGCAGTTAATAAGAGTAATAAAGTTGCATGACTTGATTGCATAATTACGGTAACAATCACACCAATTAAAGCAAAAACCAGAATACCTGAAAATCCTTCCATAGCGTAGTCGGTAAGACTAATATGCGTTGAAATAGTTTCAAAACCCTCTTTCATGTAGTGAATGCCTAATAGTAGAAACCCCAGACCAGTTAAAATATACCCAATGCCTTTCAGGCTTTTGCTTTTTTGAAAGATTAACAAGACGCCAAATGTCAGCATGGGCATAGCATAAGCAGCAATATGAACTTTTAAACCAAAACCAGCAATTAACCAGGCACCGGTGGTGGTTCCAATGTTTGCACCAAAAACAATGCCTATTCCTTCAACTAGCCCAATAAGACCTGCGCCTAAAAAGGAAATAGTTATCAATGACACCAAACCACTGGATTGCATAAGCGTACAGGTGGTAAAACCAAAAAGCAGACTTTTCCACATTTTATCTGTAGTATTGCGTAATATTTTTTCAAGCGCCCCACCGGTAAATGATTTAAAGCCATCCTCTAAGGACAACATACCAAAGAGAAAAATAGAAATACCTGCAACAATCATTTTAAAATCTGGACTAACCCAAAACCCCCAACTCAATAAAACAAACATTGTTGGCAATAATATCTTACGTAACATAAATCCCCTTTGTGACTACCTTCTCTCTTGCATGATATGGCAAACGTTATCTATGCGAGGCAAAAATTGTAAGATGAAACTAAAATCATAAATTTATTCTAAGCGGTTAAATTGTATGAGTAATTAATTATGTGAAAAGCTATAGTACATTAATGCATAAATAGACTTAAAAACTTAGTTGGGCTGAATACGCTGGATAGTCTGAAAAAGGCATCTATATGAGATACGGCAATTTACCCAGCACCTCGTAAGGCCTCATCCTTAAGGTCGAAAATGGCAGGGGTGACAATTATTTCCCAAAAGCTTCGTCTTAGGCGAGGTACTGGGTTTACTATTTATATCCGTTAGCAGCAATATACTGGGGCCCTAAAGAGATTTAATTCTCGTTTCTACTATAAGCATCGGTAAAGAGCATAATATTATTTAGTTATTTTAAAAGGATAGCCCGCATCTTTCCACCCGGTTATACCGCCTGGAGCACGATACACATTAGTATACCCCATAAATCTCATCCACCATGCGGCATTATGAGATCGTCCACATTTTGTGAAACCGCAATAAACAACGATCTTCTTTGCTGGATCATCTCCTAAAATCTTTCTAAATTTCTGCTGCGATGCTCCACCGTCAATATCAAGATCTTTCTCCCACTCACCTGTGTGTTTTGACTGGAAACCAAAGTTAATAGCACCATCAATATGTCCAAGGACAAATTCTCTCCTCGGATGGGCATCAATCAATATAAAATTTTCTTTAGCATCAATCATAGTTTTTAATTGATCAATAGTAAGAAGTTTATATCCACCATTAATAGTCTGTCTGGATAGATTTATGGCTATTTTCTGTAGGTCTGTTTCACTTAATAGCTTTTCTTCGGCCAGACTAAATGATGAGGTCAATACTATTGAACTCAATAAAAGTATCTGTATAAAAGACTTTAATTTCATCTTGATTTTCCTGTAGTTAAGTAATATCTAAAAATGTGTTTAAATCAGAAAGGCAACTTTTCACTGGTCATTCATCTTGTTTACTATTCTACTTTCATACTAATAACTGGGCGATCACTCTCCTTTGTCCAGGCATGCATCGAACCATCGTACAGGGCGACCTCCTTATTCCCTAAAAGCTCATGTTCTATAAACCAGAGACCACTGGCCAAATGCCCACTATTGCAATAAGTAATGGATTTTGATTCAGGATCAATTCCTTTGGCCATTAATGCTGCTTTAATTTTTTCCGGGGTATAAAATGTTTTAACTTTCCCATGTTTTAAAAAAATATTACCATCTGCAGATTTGGCACCAGGTATATGACCCGCTCCATACACATATTTCTTTTTGTAGAAAAGGCCCAGATACATATCTTCTGAACGCGCATCTATTAATGTTGTATTCCTGTCTTTTACTGCTTTTTCAACGTCTTCTATTGTTGTCGCAAGAATATTCCTGTTCACTTTACTGACCTTAAATGTCCCTTTGTCAGGGTGGGTGCTTTTATTTGATGAAGCTCTTTTTTCTTTAAACCATTTCGCATTGCCACCATTCAAAAGAGCAACATTATCATGTCCAAAATACTTTAATTGCCAGTACAGGCGGGTTCCAAAAAATGTATTAGCTTCATTTGTTGATTCGCTAGTGACTACAATCACGCTGTCATTGCCTACCCCTGCATTTTGCATCAAGTCTTCAAAGGCCTGTTTCTCTGGAAGCATTTTAATTAAATCAACACCATTTTCTTTTTTTTTGGCTCGTACTTTTGTCCACGGTATCTGTATTGCTCCCGCTATTCTTCGGGTATCCTGTTGCGTTTTTTTACGCACATCCAATACGATAACATTCTGTAAATTTGACCCCAGCCAGCCAGTCTCAACAAGCGGGCCTGGAACATCCAATGCTGTTGCCGATAAAGGGAACAGTATTAAGCAGAAAAGTGTCAGTGGTATTTGTATGGCAACTTTACTAAGATTCATATTTTTTTCCTGTATTGTTGATCAATATTTCTATACCCAGCACCTCGCCTTAAACCAAAATAAATCAGTTGAATCGTTCTCGTTATGACTCAACTGATTTATTTTGGTTTAAGGCGAGGCTTTTGGGAAACACTTGGCACCTTTGCTATCCTAGACCTTAAGGACAGGATTTATCCGGTGCTGGGTTAATTTAAAATGAGGCTTGTAAACGACCAAATAATGCAAACTTATTTCGCTCATCACCTGCCTGTTGATTAAAACCTGCTCCCCCCTGAACACCTTGCCAGTAACCACTCACGCTGTCTTCGAGTTGTGCATAGGCTGCACCAATATCCAGAGACAGTACTTTGTTGAAATGATAGGTTCCCATCAAAAGCAAGTCTTTTCCCACTTGACTGTCACGGCCGCTTGCATCAGTATTTCCATACCAGCCAGCAGAAATATAACCATCAAGATTAGTCGTTATAGGCATACTGTATTTTGCCTGAATGGATGCCAAACCATAACCATTATTAGAAATATTGACACCGTCTCCATCAAAACCGGTATCGGTGGGTCCCTGTACAGTCAGAATACCTGTATATCCCCAATAGCCATAGGTTCCAGAAAAGGCCATTGGCATTAAGAAGCCTGTACCATCATTATCACCACTGGCATAGGTACCTAAAAGACCAAAATTGCCACGGCCTAATTTGCTGGTATATTCAAGACGACCAGCAAAGCCATTGGCATCATCACTGACAGGACCCAGTAAGTCACCATCTGTAGAGGATCCCATAAGAAAGCCGCTTAACGCTGTATCACTGGTAAGATTAAAGATCCCGGATACACCATAGTTAAAATGCCAGGCATTACCATTACCAGTAGCTTTTTTCATGGTTAGACCAGTACCTGAAAATACCAGTCGATTATCACCCGACAGCGGAACTATTGCATCAACCTGATAATGCACAGTATCATCACTTCTTACATTTTCCTGTCCCTCATTCAGATTACCGGCAAAAGCATGAATGGTAGTTTCGCCAACTGGAACAAAAACTTCTGCTGCAACCGGGTTATAATCCCAGTCCCATGAATACATAGCATCATTGTAGTATTCAGTAACGGGTACAATACCCGCTTTAGTACGAATTCCATTTTCAGCAGTATAATCAATAACTGCATGTCGGACACGTACATCATTTCCATCCTTATCGCCCGCGGTACTGACATTGCTGGTAGTATGATTTAGTTGTAGTTGCAGATGTGTTTTAAATTGCTCATCAAACTTTAAATCTATAGATTGACGAATACGTAATCGTGTTGCGGTCTGTTGATCGCCCACATCATCATTGTCTGCAGAATAAAAATTCATTCTGTACTGTCCAGGGAAAGATACTTCTGGACCTCCAGGTGAAATTCTAGCAATATTTTGAGCCTTTTTATTTTCCTCTATTTTTTCTGTATTATTGCTCGCAGCGGCTTTTAATTCATCTATCTGGCGTTGCAGATCGGCTATTTTATCACTCATTTCATCTGCACTGATATTGCCTGAACAAATAGCAGTGAGTATTGAAATAGCAATAAATTTAACAGGACTTTTTCTGGTTAAGTTATACATTAAAATATTTCCCCTTCTTACAGATTAACCCGGTATTGGGCTTATTATAATTATTCTTGTAAAATCAGATTGATTAAATAGTGTCCATACGTTTATTGAGGGGAGGGGTTGTAAATCAAGAATTTAAACCCCTCCTGCCCCCCTTTGCCAGAAGCAGGCGCCCTGAGGCGAAAAAAGGGGGGGTGTTTGTACGGAGCTATTTACAGATGAACACTAACTATAACGACGACGTTTAAACGAAACGGTCTCTTTATAACCAGCCATTGACGAAGCCTTGCGAATATCCGCCCAAGTTCCCTTGTAATAAGGCACCACATTCTGATCAGTCCAGTCTGTAACCACGTTTCCGACATTACCTTTAAAATAACCAAACAGCATAAAAGTATGTCCCGGTTTCATGTCCGGCTCAAGATAGGCCATGGCAACCGTTGAACCATAGTCGTTATACACCTCAACGACATCACCCGATTCAATGCCCAGATCCCTGGCATCAGACGGATTCATTTCGATGGGAGCCATTGGGTAACGATCAGTTCTAAAGGCATGATACTTATCATGAAATGCGGTTTGCCAGATATGGTTGGCACGTCCATTGTTAATCCAGAACCTGTGTTTGCTGCGGAGTTTTTCAACCGGTTCAGGCAAGCCTGTCCAGGGAGCAGGAAGGAAGTGTGCCTTGCCATCATCAGTACCAAACTTATTATCCGTATAGTTCATTTCTGTACCGATTAACTTGCCGTTTTTAAACTCTTTAACGGGTAACTGGACGCCGTTATTGCCCATCGCCCGAAGACGTTCATAAGTGACCAGAGTACCTGTTGCACCACCCTGGCTGTCTATACCGTCCGGTTTTCTGAAGCCGTCATTAAAGGCATCTTCTTCTGTATCCCAGTCGAAACCATCAAAGCGATTTGCCATCTTTGCATTACCTTCAGCTGCATATAAAGCTTTCAGGGTGTTGGCAATGTCAGCAGCAATCAGGCAATCGGGTTTAGCTATGCCCGGCGCATCCATAAACTTTTCAGACAGCCTCATGCGGCGCTCACCGTTCATGGACGTCAGATTCATTTCCCCCGGATGGGCGGCAGGCAGCATCATATGACCCAGTTTGCCAAATTTGGTGGGATATAGGTTAATCGAAGTAATAAACAGTCCACCTTTATTGCTCACTGCATCATAAATAACATCAACTATTTGTTCAGTACTTAAACCACCACCCAAATGAATCAATGCATCACGCACGATATTGCTGCGCTCAATAATCTTTGCCTGATATCGTTGTGCATTCAGGGTAGTTCGGACAGAATTACAGCCCCATACCGTCAACATTTTACCATTGCCATTGATGATTTCCTGGTCAATATAGGGCGCAGGACGAGGGCCGGGATAAGGCGGACGTGCATAGCCTTCCTGATGTCCGCCAAGACGACAAACACCGGTGCCGCGTCGACCCACGTTTTGCGTTGCCAGCACTAGATCAACCAGTGCAGACTGGATTTTATAATTATCATTACCCCAGATAATACCTTTCTCATACATATGCGCAGTGCGTGGAGCATGACCTGACGCCTTGGGCTTATAGGCCCATTCGGCTGCTTTTTTCAGGTCAGCTTCAGAAACTCCGGTAGCTTTACTACAATCCGCCAATGACATTCTATTGGCTTTTAATGCGGTATCAAAACCGCTGGTATGTTGCGCAATAAATTTTTTGTTATGCCAACCTTGCTTGACCACATAGCTGAGCAAACCATTAAACAGGGCGGTATCCGTACCCGGTTCGATTTGCAGATGCAGTACCCTGTCTTTGGCGGTTTGTTCACAGATTGCCTGTGTGGTGCTACGACGTGGGTCAACAAAAATAAAACGACTGTCTGCAATACTTTCTTCAGGGAACCATTTTTTTCTTTTTTCTTTAGTCTCCCCTTTTAAGTTAAGCAAAGCATGATTCAGGAAATAATTGGTCTGGGTCTCGTAGGTGTTCATACCAATAAACATAATCGTGTCTGCGACTTCACTGTCTTCATAGCTATTGTTTAATTCGCCAATGCCCATATCACGGGTGGCATGACATTCTGAATTATAGGCAGGCCGATTATGAATTCTCACCATTTTGGTTTTAAGGGCAGAGAACATATATTTACCTGTACCCCAGGTATTTTCAAACCCTCCCCCTCCACCACCGTGATCAAAGGCATTAAACATGATTTGATCCGCACCGTCTTTATCCAGAATGCGCTTGGTCACTCCAGCATAGACAGCCATTGACTGCTTCCAGTCCCAATCTGTCCAGTCATCACCAGTAAAAAAGCGCGGATACTTAAGACGTTCCTTTGAAGCTCCTGTATCATTGTACATAAGGCTACCCATGGCTCCACCACGAGTTGAATAGAGTCCACTATTGACCACGCATTCCTTATCAGGAACCATCATGATGTTATAGGACTGACCATCCTTGTCCTTAACAGTATTGGTCATGGCAGGTGTCATCGATAATTGCAGCGAACCGACTGGCTGGGTGAAATCCACACCCAATGCGTTCTGACTGGCTTTGCGCCCTCCTTCCTTATCAACAGGCCATTTATAGGTATGATAGCCACATCCTACGATACAGAAATGGCAAATCATATTGGTTTTTTGTGCATTGACGGGTGGTAATCCAATGCGGTCTTTAATTTTCTGAGTCATTAAATTTTCCTTTATCTAACCTAAATTTATTTTCTGACAACTCTTGTTTGCTGGTAGCTCTTAACAGTATCGTTACACTACATTTGCCTGGCGGCCAAAAATCAAACCATCAATGCCCACCGCTTTAATATCACCTGATGCCTTGTCGTAAGACAACAGGATACGAGGAAGATCTTCAGTCGCCTGACCGGTTACCATTTGCCCGGCTTTTTCGCTGTCAAATATACTGAAATGGCAGGAGCATTTGAATGTGCGCGTAGTGGTATCATAGTTGAGGGGGCAACCCATGTGATTACACAGAATGCTGTAGGCAACAATATCCCTGTCTGGCCCAACTCCGCCGGGCACCGCATGACCCATGCGGATCAAAGCACAGGGTGAGTTGTCATCGGGGTAGTTGAAGTTAATAGCTTTATTAACAGGGAGCTGACTCGAGTTACTCACTGTTGTTTCCGGGTAATCCAGCATAATTCCAGTATCCGGCAGCTGGCTATTCTCTTTTGCCAGAGCATTGCCTGTAGAACCCATTAACGGGATAGCTACGGCAGCACCAGAACTTTTTAAAAAATTTCGTCGACTTATTTTTGACATGGTTTAAAAACCCCCTTTGGTTAATTCAATTTATTGTTCTTGATTTTTATTTATATTACTTGATGCAAGTCATGGATATTACTTGATGCAAGTAATTGATTATTTAACACAGATTAAACTATCTTTTATATCTGCCAATTGTTATGAATAAA
>JALVAL010000188.1 GCA_027011205.1 Gammaproteobacteria bacterium | reverse complement strand
TCAGTAAGTTTTTAACAACTTCTTATTTATCAATATTTTAATGAGCTTTTGTATTCATCCACAAAATGGGATAGAGAACTGTCCACAATGTTAATCGCACCATCCAGCAAATGACAACGACCGCTGCCCGGTAAAATTTTACACAGATTAATCAGAGTATCCAGATCATTGTTACTGGCCTGACCGGTATCAATGCGGTTTAACAACTGGGAAATATAAAAGGTGCCGGTTTTACAGGGCGGACACTGGCCGCAGGATGAGTGAGCATAAAAATTCACATACTCAGTAACCCGCTTAACAATACCCGTTCCCTCAGAAACAACAATCATTGCCCCGGTACCCAGGCTGGAACCCCGTTCACGTACGGAGTCAAAGTCCAGCGGCACATCCAGATCCTTGGGCGTTAAAATAGTACTGGAAGCACCGCCGGTAAAAACTGCTTTGAGTTTTTTTTCCAGCAGCATTCCGCCGCCATGAGTAAAAATAAGTTCCGACAGAGGAATCCCCATGGGTAGTTCATAGACACCGGGATAAAACACATCACCACTGAGACAATAAATCTTTGTGCCGCTGGACTCACCCTTGCCTAAATCCTTAAACCATTGCACGCCGTTTCTTAAAATATGCGGTATATTGGACAGAGTTTCCACATTATTGATCAGGGTTGGACAGCCGTGCACACCGGATACTGCAGGATAAGGTGGTTTACCGCGAGGAAACGGGAATTTACCTTCGACCGATTCAATGGCAGCGGTTTCTTCACCGCCAATATAATGACCGGAGCTTGCCATAACCCGAAAGCTCAAAGGTCGCCCCAGATAATCGGCTACCCGCTGAAATAATTCACTGTTCTGCCATTGTTCTACCGCATTGCGAATACTTTCCAGTGATTTTTTCTGTTCCGGATTAATATAAAAAACAATACGGTTGGTGCCATTGGCAACCGCGCTGATCAAAGCCCCCTCAATGACCTGATTGGGACTATGAGCCAGTAAATAGGCATCTTTAAAGGTTCCCGGCTCATCTTCATTGCCATTGCAAATCAGATACTTGTCAGGATTTGCCGCCTGTTCCGCCACAAACTGCCATTTTTTCCAGGCAGGAAAACCGCTACCGCCCAGTCCTCTAAGTCCTGCGCCCTTAAGTAATTCGATTATCTGTTCAGGCGCATCAAGCGCTTTTTCCAGGCCACTGCCGCCATAGCTGTTCAGCCAGTTATTGAGGTTATTACCCTGTGAATTAGGGTGCAGCAAAACATTGTTTTTATGGACAGTATTCATAAATCAAAAATCCGGCTATGGTGAGGATCATCCTCATCCGATACATCGTATTTGGTGTAATTGGGGAATAATACCGGAGCCTTGCACTTCATGGGCATATTGTTCTGCATCAATTCCCGGCGTAGATTGCTGATATGATCAATGCAGATCTGTTTATGCCCCCGGCTTTGACGTTCTTTAACTGCGGTTGCTCCCGCCTTTCTGCCAAAACTGATAATTTCCAGCAGAGCATTGCCCATTAAGCGATTTTTACCATGAATACCGCCGCTGACCTCACCGACACAATACAGTCCCGATACCGAAGAAAGACCATTTTTATCAATAACCACACCACCATTCTGATAATGCAGCGTGGGATAAATCAACATCGGAATTTTTTTAATATCAATATTACTTTTCAATCCCAGCTGCACCAGCTTGGGAAACCGCTGTTGCAAAATGCCGGGGTTTCTGGCTTCCAGACCGGCAGTATCCAGCCATACCCCCTGCATACCATTGTCACCCTGAACACCACGTCCTTCCCGGCATTCACGAATAATAGCAGCAGCAACCACATCACGTGGCTGTAATTCATTAACAAAACGCTTGCCCTGTGCATTAATAATATAAGCGCCTGAAGAGCGTAATCCCTCAGTAATTAAGGTACCGGAAAGATGCTGTGGATAAGCAACGCCGGTGGGATGATACTGAAATGAATCCAGATCCCGCAGCCGGGCACCCAGACGATAAGCCAGAACCAGGCCATCCCCGGTGGCTCCAAAATGATTGGAGGTGGGAAAATCATTAAGATGCAGCCGGCCTATGCCTCCCGTGGCAATAATGACCGAACTTGCTTTAATCTGTACATAACGGGATTCTTCCAGTGATGAGACAATGGCACCGGCACAATGGCCGGACTCATTGCTTAATAATTCCACTGCCGGACTGTAATCCCAGACTTCGACATCACTGTTCTGAACCGCTTCACGCAGCACCCGCATCATTTCCAGGCCGGTATAGTCACGAAAATAAACCACTCGATTGCCAGAAGTACCACCGGCTTTACGAGTCAGCAAATCACCAAACTGATTCAGATCAAACTGCATACCCTGCTGGATCAACCAGCGGATGGTTTCCGGGCCTTCCATTACCAGCTGTTTAATCAGTGCTTTTTCACCGGTTTTATGGCCTGCTTTCCAGGTGTCAAGATAATGAGCCTGCAAGCTGTCTTCTTTTTCAATAGAAGCCTGAATACCGCCTTCTGCCATAATGGTATTGCTGTCACCCAGTCGCAACTTGGTTGCCAGGATCACTTTGGCTCCGGCTTCCACGGCCGTCAGGGCAGCAGCACAACCTGCACCACCGCCGCCAATTACCAGTACATCGGTTTCCTTTATCCGGGCACCCGCCAGATCGGCGGCATCTATGCGGGAATCCGCCTGCAGAATCTGTGCTAACTGGGCATGACAACGTGCCCCTTTATTGGGACCAACCTGTAAGGTTGTTATGGTTTCAGAACGGTGATCCGGATGAAATTGTTTCAGTAAATCGTCTTTATCAATATCCAGATCATGGGCTGGAAATTCGCCTTGCAGATGATAATTACCCAGAGCCTGTTCATAGGACAGACCCGATGCTGATATATTTGAGGTCATACTTTCTGCCCCTCATCATCAATATCAACATCCATTTCGCCGGTTCGAATGGCTTCCAGCTGATTGATCAGATTAGATGGCCGGGTATGAAAATAGCCGGTCACACGACGTGCAAACAGTCCCACATGATTCGGGTCAATAAATTCCGGACAGCCCGTCATACATAAATTACACATGACACATTCAACAAACAGCTCTCCCGATTCTCGAAAACGACCTTTAACAGCCAGATCGACACCGGTTTCCACATCAATATCTTTTGGACAGGCCTTATTACAGCCATGACAATGGCGACACTTTTCCGCCTCTGGAAAGATGTGATGAAATTCCGTTTGAACATCCCAGGAGGTGCTGATTTTTGATAATTGATAAAAATGATGCGAAGGCGTATCAAATACCGAGAAAAATACATCCATTCCTTCTTCAATCAATAACTGACAGCCCAGTTCCATTCTCAGTTCATCAGAATCAGCCCGACGAACCATTACCCGGCAGGAACCGCACACTCCTTCCAGACATCCGACCCCTTTAACACGGGGATAGCCTGCATGCCAGAGCGCCTGAATAACAGACAGAGAATCAGGTGCAACAATGGATTTACCATTAATTGTTAAACTGACTACGTTTTCTGAAGGGTTCGTATTCATGCATAAACCGTTATATTTTAGAGTCGTATAATATACTAAAAAAGCAGGCTTAAGTCATTATAATTTCTAATAAAACCGTCTGACAAATATCAGATTCAGGTCTCTTATTAGACTTTTACAATAACCAAGCAAAATACTTTGTTATAATTTTTTTTCTAATTGATTTTGAGTTAAGATACTGATTTTTAAGAATTAGTGGTTTGATTAAAAAATAAGCATAAATAATTTTAAGGACTTAACGACAGGTGTATGCCGCACAGGATAAGAGAAGAAAATCACTGGGTAGATAACAACCCTAATTCAGCGCTCTTTTTTTGTTTAATTCAATGGTTCTCGCACAAATATGTTCTACTGATTGCTCAAAGGCTGAAGTCTCTTTTTCAGTCAAATGAATTTCAATGATTTTTTCTACCCCATTAATACCCAATACTGCAGGTACGCCCACGAAAGTCCCTTTGACACCGTATTCCCCCTCCAGATAAACCGCACAGGGAAGCGTACGATGTTCATCTCTTAAAATGGCTTTTACCATTTGAATCACTGCTCTGCCGGGCGCAAAGTAGGCGGAACCAGTTTTAAGTAAATTAACGATTTCCGAGCCGGCATGCTGAACCCGTTTGACGATATCTGTTATACATTCTCTGGATAATAATTCTGCAATGGGCTGACCATTGACCTGGCAATGATCTTCCAGCGGCACCATTAATTCACCGTGATCACCGATTACCACCGTAACCACTTCACTGGCACCGACATTAAGTTCTCGGGCTATAAAATATTTAAAGCGTCCGCCATCAAGAATTCCCGCCATACCAATAACCCGTTCTTTAGGAAAACCACTGACTTCATACGCCAGCTGCACCATAGTATTAACCGGGTTAGTCACAATAATAAGAATACACTGCGGAGAATAGTCAACCACCTGTTTAACAATGGACTCCAGAATACCAGCATTAATAAATAACAGATCATCTCTGGACATACCCGGCTTGCGGGAAACACCCGCAGTGATTACCACAATATCAGAATCTGCTGTATCCTGATAATCACCCGTACCGGTCACAATAGAATCACTTTGAATAAGTGCCATTGACTGGGTGATATCGATAGCCTTGCCTTTAGCCAGATCACTATTTTGATCCAGCAGAACAATATGTCCCAGCTCCAGGGTTGCCGCAGATACTGCTGCATGGGCACCGACATTACCTGCACCAATAATTGTGATTTTTTTCATACCATAAACCTTAATTAGTGTCCATCCGGAAATTGCCTTCCTGACAATTGTCCGGAACGGAAAAGAAAAAGTGTGATTTTTCCTTTCCTCTATTTTCAACGACTTACAGTCGTCAAAAATGAGCGGTACGTCCCTGTACCGCAAGTGTGCATCAATAAACAGATGCACACTAATTATATTAGCGAACTATTATGCACTCTATTAACCACACAATCAATGATGGTAAACCCAGCACCTCACCTTAAAAGACGAGGCTTTTAGGAAATAGTTATTACCTCTGCTATTCTCGACCTTAAGGACGAGGCCTTACCAGGTGCCGGGTAAAATATGATTATTTATGCATTACCCACAAAAATCAGGCTTAATAGAAAAACAGGTGAAATTTATGGTTAATATTATTGCATTTTCGTGTCATAATTTTATTTTAATCTGAAGGAATAATTTATGAACTCATACGGAATAATTACGATTATCATTATCGGTGCTATTGCTGGCTGGCTTGCTGGACTGATTTTAAAAGGCAAAGGAATGGGTTTTTTACTCAATGCCGTAGTCGGTATTTTAGGTGCCTCTGTCGGCAGCTATTTATTTGCTCTGATTGGATTTTCCGTAGGGAATGGTATAATCAGTGCTATTATTACAGCCACAACAGGAGCCGTTGTATTACTGTTTATTGTCGGCATTTTAAAAAAATCCCAATAATCTGTTTAACTGAATAGATTCTATTACTGCCGTTATTTTGCTTTTAGATTTTCCAGACCACTGGTGTCAATGCCTTTTAAAACATTTTCATTAAAATGCTGAGACTCTAACTCTTTATTGTGTCGTTTTTGCTCAGAGTATTTCTGGTATTCCAGAGCCATACGTTGATTACGCATCATAGCTTCCTGCTCTGTTTCACATTGTCTGAAACCATCACTCCAGCCCTGAGAATAGAGTTTATCCTTACCAAAACGATGCACATCTTTTTTAAACTGATCAAACCAGCTGCCTCCGGCTTTTTTACCACTATGGCAGCCATCATCAAAGCCCTGAACATAATTTGGCGGCTGTCCCTGCTGACGCAATAAATCTGCTTCGGAAACACAGCCTGATAAGATAATGAGGCCACTCAGAGCTGGTAATAGATATAATTTTTTTTTCATTGTTAAAATAACTCCATCAAACAGGTTGTGGTAACAATCTCAGTATTAATTACTGTATCAAACTATGGTATCAAATTATGAAAGTTGATGCATTATCCAAAAAAAACCAGTTGCCACCGACTACAACCGCCTTATACACTGAATCTAAAGGATTTTTCAGAACATTTTGACTTCACCCATACGGAGGTAGTACGAATAAAGCCAAAATAACCTGTAAAACCCTTTAAAGAGCCATCAGCCAATAAAAAGTAGCACCTAATACTGTTTCGTTACAATCTCAACTGATTTTTATAGGATTATTGTTTAGTATCGAAGAAACGATAATAATCTTCAATAAATTTTTCTGATTTCTGATACCGGGTTCCGCCACAGGAGAACGAAGTCAATATCTGGTTATACATGAAATCAATATAAAAGACCCTTAAATATAAACTTTCATCAATTTGACGGTATTTTTTAGCCGCCATAAAAGCCTGATTCACCAGGTTGCGGTTCATTCTTAAGTTGGGTCGGTTTAAATTCTTATTTTTTAAGGACTGCTCAAGATTCATAGGCGTATTTTTATAATATTTTGCTGCCAGACGAAATTCATCAAGGCCGGAAAACGCATAGGTGGTGTAAGGTTCTTCCGGAGTGATAACACGGATCACACCGGAACCAAGATAGGCCTGGATCTCAAATATTTTATTTTCCTTAAACAACTTAAGAACAATATTAATCATTTGATCAAGGGAGCGATCCATTTCACTTTCCCTGCGCTTTACCTTATCCCGATTATCGAAAAATTCCTTATCACCACGGAAAAAGCTACGGCTAAAATTCATCTTTACCAGGGCCTCATCATGGCTCACACGTGGACCGGACCGAATATGCTGATATTCAAGAAAATAACGATAATCTGTTATTAAAGAAGAACTGGAAGAAAAATAAGCCCAGATATTGCCGGAAAAGCTATTGATTCGAAAAGCTTCCAGATATTCTTTATCTTTAAAACGCAGATTTTTCATAGCCTGCAGTGATTTTTCAATATTAGCTATATTAATTTCAGGACAGATATCAAAATCAAATTGATTTTCTTCTGCTAATTCCAGAAAATCATTCAGATAATAGGCTTTGGGACAGAAAGGATTATTGGAAAAACGGACTTCAATTAGATTTGAACCAAAAATTATCCTGGCCTTATCTATAATGGTACGTTCGTAGAGGACATAGAGTTTATCAAATACCGTATCAATTTTTTTATCCAGCTCAGAATCAGAACGTTCTCTAAAAAACAGCCCTTCTTTTTTTTCCTGATCCTTAGCTATTGTTATTTCCTTATCAGTATTCCATAAATACTGTGCAGTTATAGTTTCCATCACTTGTCCAGTGTCTCCAGATTAAAACAGCAAGATTGAATCCATATATGTCTATATTAAAAAAATGGTATTTATTCTGCATGAAATCCCGTATCAGTCTGTAAGGCAATTACATGTCAAAATTATTATCATCTTACCAGAACTGGTAACTATTTCTGCAGATTATAGGCTAACCCGGAATAGTACAGGAAAAAGATTTGATTTTCTGATATTGGACACCATCTGCAGTGTCAATTGATTCATATAATATAAATTCATTCACTTGCCAGTGAATACCTGCCGGTGTTTTATTAAGCAATAATGACTTTACAGAATCACTTTTAAGCATCGCTTTTCTAATGAGTGTTATATGAGGTTTATATTCTCTGGTATCAACAGAAATGCCGCTTTTCTGGATTTCAAGGCTCAATTGTTTATGCAACAATCGCAAGGGTTCCGGGATAGACTTCAATCCCAGCCAGAGAATATTATTGTTAAAAACACCAATACTGCCAGATATTATATTAAAAGACATACATCGAAGATTATTTGCAACCTGTATTACTGTTTGCTGCTCATTAATACTAAGCTTACCCAGAAAAATCAGTGTTATATGTAAATGTTCCGCGTTAATGAGCTTTCCTGAAACATTCAGTGCTTTCCGATATTGAATTATTTCGTCTTTGGTTAGTTTATCCGGCGACAGCGCAAAGAAAAAACGACTCATAATAAGTTTATTTCCAGTGAGTAATTATTTTTTAATATAATTTAAATTTTCATAACACAGGGCTGACATCTCAATTTATCTCTTAATAGGTGAATAAATATGGCTAAAACTACAGCAACTTTTTATTAACCTTGCAGGTAACAAAATTATCGTATCCATGACAGGATTCTCCATAGCCGATTCGTTCATATTCTGCGATAACCTGAGCACCAAATAATAAGATAATTGCCCCAACTTCCAGAAATAACAGGATAACAATTGCAGAGGTTAATGATCCATAAACGACATTAACCATTGAAAGTGTAGAAAAATACCAGACCAGCACATGTCGTGCTATTTCCCATAAAATAGTTGCGCAAATACTGCCGATTAATGCATGCCTGAAACACAATTTTCCAACTGGCATAACCATGTAAATTGAAGTCAACATCAGGATCAGTCCGATAATACCAAACAAATAGAAAAATGTTTTTGTCATTTCATCCATGGTCCAGGTCCAGAATAAAATGGTGATGCTTTCACCCTCCCAAACCTGCAAAATACCGGTGATAGTGGTGATCATTAACATACCCAGCCCTAAAACAACAATATAACAATAAGGAATAATAGCAGAAATTAAAAAATGACGACGTCGTACTTTAACCCGATGATAAAAAATAATCGACATGGTGTTTTCCAGAACAGTGAAAGTCATGGAACTGAAAAATAACAGGATAAGCAACAACATCCAGCCAATATGTTTTTGTGTGGTAAAATGGGTAATTTGCTCCATAAATACAGAAGCCTGCCCAGGAAGAATTAAATTTATGTATTCACTGGTCAGTTTTAACAACTGTTCAGGTTCAACCACATAGGAGAGCGTAATTAAGATCAGGGAAAACAGAGGTATAATTGAAAGTAACGTGTAATAAGCTACAGCCCCGGAAAGTAATAACCCCTGATTAGCCTGAAAGCTTTTAATTACCTGTCTGAAAAAACCAACCGGATTACGCAGAATTTTTTTGCCGGGACTTTGCCATTTTTTTATCATTGTCAATTTAAATTCAGGCTAATAAAATTTTTATTAAATTCTGCATACAGCAATCGGGGTAGCTGCAATATATATCAGACCCGGTTATTATGCAGAAGTTATGAATTTGTTACACTTTTTTCAGTTCAAATACCCGGTCTTTTTGATAACGTGGCAGGGTAATATTCACAAATAAAGTTCGATCCGGGGAAAAATAGTTATTAATATCCGGCTGTTTTAATTCAAACATTTTTATATCATCTGTACCAAATGATTTGTACCCGACCAGGTTTTTATCCACCGTTATATCCGGTAAAGCACTTAAGCTGAACATTAATGATTCATCAATCTTATCAATTAACTGATTCATTGATGTAGTATCAATCATAAAACTGCGAAAACTACGATCATCGCCATAGGCATGTTTTTTCCGGGCAATATGCTTATTAAACATAGTAGCCCATTTATCTTTAATATCTGAGAACTTACCGTAGAATTCCAGAACATAGTCAATCACCGGTAATCCGGTATCATCTATAACATGAAAAACAGTATTCTGAAAGGCATGATGTTCAGGATCTTTGGATTTACTGTATTTCATCCGTACCCGTTCGGATTCTACATCACACTGTTTACACCATTTGGAAAAACCTGTTTTTGTTATATTCAGTGCCTGTATAACTGGATTCAATAATTTTAACGGCAGTTTTTTTCTGCCGGTTATTTCACCGTGGTCAAAACCATCCAGTATCAGAAAAGCGGTTTTTCCGGATGATAATTTCATGGCTGTTGCGCTAAAATCACCGCCATTCCGGGTGACCTTTAAGTTAATCTGGGCACAGTTCATATTAGCCGTTGAAACATAGACCGTTCCATCTGAACCATCTTCATTGGCCAGACCGCTGATACCAGTATAACCGCTATTTCCTACAATAACAGTACATCGTACCCCGCCCTTATTAAAGGCATTAGAGCTGAAACGATCTTTTTGTGCCAGTGACCAGGAATAAGGACTGGCCATTTCCAGTGCCTTTAGAATATGCTCACCTGTCTGAAACGTTTTTTCAGCATTCCAGCCTTTGGCAACTCGCCCCAAAATGGATCGACCTTTATGAGCCAATGGTGAGCCGAAATTAGCCGGTGCCAGCATAACCAGATTCCTGACCGGTGGTTTTTGCCCGTCCGGCCAGTAACTGCTCATCCAGTCCCTGATCACCAGGCCACCGGTAGAATGAACAATAACATCAACGCTGTTTGCTTTTATCGGCAGACCGGATGCAAGCCAGGCAGACTGCATGGCTATAATAATGTCCTTCATGGTGACATCATCATCCAATGACACATAATCAGCCAGCCAGAGTTCTTCTACCATTCGACTGGTATCTTTTTTTAAGCGCCGGGCGAGTTTTTCAAATGAAGAGGAATGATCACTCCATCCATGAATAATTACTATAGGTATCATTTTATATCTCCCTGTATAAAAAATTATGAATTATATATTCTGCCAATTAGGGTCAAGTATATGGTTATGTGAATAAGATAATCT
>JALVAL010000187.1 GCA_027011205.1 Gammaproteobacteria bacterium | reverse complement strand
TAGTCTGATGTGTCCCGAACTTTTTTCAGATTGTTGATTATGGAGTATTACGATGTTTTTATGAGTATTCAAGCATGCTTGCCGGAACCATACAGTAAACTTGTGGATCGTAGTGAGAAAGACACCGCCGCTATTACGACCTTTTAATAATTCTCGTAATTCTGAACGACTTTCAACACTTATAACAGTCTCATCACCAATATAGCCTTTAGCATTAGTAAACTGTCCTGCCAGCTGATCATCCAAATCAGTTCTGTCAGTAATCAATATAATAGTTGGGCTTGCAAAATCCACACTTTTCATTAAAAGACGTGTGAGAAACAGCATGGTATAACTCTTACCACAGCCTGTGGCGCCAAAGTAAGTTCCACCTTTGCCATCACCTTCTGGTTTTTGATGTTTCTTTATATTGTCGTATAGTTTGGTTGCTGCGTAATATTGAGGATAGCGGCAGACGATTTTTTCGTCTTTTTTTGATGTGTCTGGCAGATAAATAAAATGGCGAATCACTTCACGGAGTCGATTACGATTAAACAGACCATGCATCATGGTATAGAGTGAATCAATCCCGTCTTTTTCAATGGCTTCATTACCATTGATTTTTCTCCAGGCATAAAAGAATTCATACGGAGCAAAAAAAGAGCCTGATTTATTATTTACTCCATCACTGATCACACAAAGAGCATTGTATTTAAACAATTCAGGAATATCCCGTTTATAACGAGTTGTTAACTGAACATAAGCATCATGTATAGTGGCTTCTTCACGAATTGGGCGTGATCGATCGCCCGCGCCCGTTTAAGCGACAATTTTCCACTCGAACTTCTCAAGTGTTTTATGGTCAGGATACAGCTTAGAATTGATTGTGTTAATCCTGAACCGTGTAAATTCATCCCAGTGTTCATTCAGGTATACCGATCTAACATCTAACATTGCCTGAGCACCTTTAATTGTCCAACGCATTCCAGCTCTTTCCATTCTATCTTTAACAAAGTGTCTGCAGGCACCTTCAATAACACCTGATGCAATGGGATAACCTTTTTCAAGGTATTGATCATAATACATCCTATCCTGATTTTTCTTAAGATAATTGCAGATTTTTCTCAGTTTTTCTGTTTTCTTTTTATTGATTTTTCTTTTACTGGCCATTTGTTTTAGACCCCGTATAACACCTTTGACCTGTCCTTGTAAAATTCGTAATACCCGGTCTTCAATAAATTTTAATTTATCTTCATGTTTGCTATAAAATAGCTTTGCTGCATCCCAAATCCTGGGAGTAGCATGCAATAAATCCAATATTTCAATTCGCTGCTCAGGCAATCTTTCTGCTGCAGTCCATAGCGATGGCTGGCCATCCATAATAATGACCAGTGGCTTCTTGTTGTCTGGATTGCGTTGCTTATTTTCTGTTTCTAACCAATTGAATATTTCTTCTGTTGCGTTAATTTCCTGGGTATTTTCAGTCCGACTTAAGCTGGCTCTTACACGTTTGTTTAATGGTTTAACCCGTGGTTTTTTATCAGCAGAAGGTTTCTTTGCAAATAGGGACTTTATGACATCCTCAGGCGTCCTGATATTGGGCGCACTGGAATAAACACTGCCCACAACGGCCATTTTCTTTTTATCGGGCCTGGGGCCTTTTTTAGGTTTATGTGTTTCTATTGGCTTTTCATTCACCTTTGTCACAACGGGCACACCTTTTCCATCGGATGTGGCTACTATAATTTCATGCTCATCTTTGGGCTTAATTTTAGGCAGGTTTTTTCTAAAGTCCTCAACATTTTCTGCTCCTTGATAAGTCATTCGTTCAATACTATCCACCGGCTGTTTGAACTGTAATATTCTATTCAGTACCTTATTCACTTGATTGAATGGGTTTTCTGCAGATAGCTGTTGATTCCAGTCCTGTAGCAAATATGAGAAGCGTGTCTCTGGTAGTTGAAGCCTGTTATCTAACGGGACATACTCGACTTTTTGACCCTCTCGTGTGCCATACACCGCGCGCTCCAGACTATAGAGTCCAAATATTGAACGATAAATTCGGGTTTGTTGATTAGGAAGTCGCTTGACCGTTTTGCCTGAATCTAATTCGATTTTGTCACCCATATCACCATCACCTTGCAAAGCGATAAACTGACCAAGTGCCTGTTCGCCCATAGTGAGTAATTTATCCCAGATACCTTGTTCTACTGTATGAATCGCTGTTCCTTGTTTCGCCTGTTTTAAAATGTAGTCTGATAGCTTGTTTGTTTCGTTTATCAACAACTTTTTATTGCGATAATTGCTTAAGTCGGTTATCTTTTTCATTAAAGGTTCCTTTGCGTTATTTGTTTTCGGCAAAAAAACTATAACTGATGGAGCCTTTTTTTCATATTAGGGTTTGATCTATCTTGTAATTTCAAATACTTATAGGCGCGTTCTATCGGTCACACCCTCACGAATTGCACTCTTAAATTCAAACACGACCAGAGGTAAACCGTTAATGTATAAAATACCATCTGGAATACGGGTTTCATAACCCTGAATTTCCAACTGATTAACCATTTTATAAATATTGTGATCAATACTATAAGCAGGGGAATCATCGGCAATGGCCTCAGTAGAACTATTGCTGGTAACAAGAGTAGCCACTTCATTTTCTTTTGGTAAACGGGAGTCAACCAAACCACTATAATCAATTAGCTGTATATACAGATCTTTTTGAGAACGATCTTCCCGTTTGAGTAAAAAACCATCAGATACCATTTTCATAATGGCTTTATTAGTCTCATACAAATCAGTAGCAGAAAAGTTTTCCAGATTGCGAATAATGGCGTTGATTTCAGTCTCAGTAATCTGATCATCAGCATATCGCTGATTCAGAAAATGATGTAAATCTGATTTTATCAGTACATCACCAGGATCACGATCAATATTGTCACCAATAAAATGAGGGTAACCCTGTTGCTCAAGGAGCTCAATAATAGCCAGTTCAAGTTTAGCTTCTGTAAACTTCATAAATTCATAATCTCTTGTCTTGTTATTTTTTTTAGCAACAAGGACTGATTGCTTGTTTTAATCATTCTTTAACTCTTTGATTAAAAGA
>JALVAL010000186.1 GCA_027011205.1 Gammaproteobacteria bacterium | reverse complement strand
CTATTATTACTGATAACTTACAATCTGTCTAGTTTTGCAGGATTTTAATAATTTTTATTTTCAATCAATAGTGACATTTTTTTGACTTTTGACTGTTTTTTGACTTTACTTCATGAGCTAGTAAAATAAATTTTATAGGTCGACAAAAAATTGACTTATTTGACGCAAATTTTGAGGTAGACAGTGTTTGATCCGGTTCTTGAAGAGTCCTTTGTAGGTGAAAGTGTTGTTATTCAGCATGTAAAAAAACTAATTACCCAGGTTGCCCGGAGTAATGCTAATGTGCTGATCCTGGGAGAATCGGGAACGGGTAAGGAAGTGGTAGCTAATTGTCTGCATAAGTTATCTAAAAGAGCCGAGATGCCCTATGTGCCTGTTAATTGCGGTGCGATTCCCAAAGACCTGCTGGAAAGCGAACTGTTTGGTCATGAGAAGGGTGCTTTTACCGGTGCCCTGACTCAGAGAAAAGGCCGTTTTGAACTGGCGCAGGGGGGAACACTGTTTCTGGATGAAATAGGCGATATGCCTTTATCCATGCAGGTTAAAATATTGCGGGTATTACAGGAGCGAATTTTCGAACGAGTGGGTGGCAATAAAAGCATCCAGGCGGATGTGCGTATCATTGCTGCAACGCATAGAGAGCTTGAGGATGAAGTAAAAGACGGACGGTTTCGTGAGGATTTGTATTATCGCCTGAATGTTTTTCCTATTGAAATTCCACCCTTGCGTGATCGTGCTGATGATATCCCCTTATTGTTTAATGTGTTAAACCGGAATATGCAGCAGGATATGGATTTATCAGTACAGATAACTCAGGAGGCTATGGCTTCTATAATGCAGCATCAGTGGCCGGGTAACGTGCGTGAGTTATCCAATCTCGTAGAGCGGCTGGGTATTATATTTCCTGATGAACCGGTCAGCTGGGATGAATTGCCAGAAAAGTATCAGTATGATATTTCCCATTTATCAGAACTCCCCGAGTTGAATCCCGGAACAAAATCTGCCACAGACTCAGAACCCGGTGATTTGAATCAGCAGCAAATAGAAGGTTCTGAGCTGGATAGAGACATTGAGAACAGTCCTGAAACTGTTTCCGAAAATAATTCTGACAGGCAGGTAAATACCCTGCCGGAACATGATTTTGATTTAAAAGAACATATGGCCAACCTTGAGTATTCCCTAATCCAGCAGGCACTACAGGCATCTGATGGGGTGGTTGCTCATGCAGCAAAACGTCTGAATATGCGCCGTACCACACTGGTGGAAAAGCTGCGCAAATACGAACAGATGTTTTCCTGAGTCTTTTAAATGGTGACAAAATATTGTCATCTCATAGCTGTGTAATGTCACCGAGGTTGTTAACTCATTGAAAAAATAGAAAAAATATAGATCTGGTTCGATTTTTGCAAAACAGCCATAGACAATACCCTTTTATGGAGTACACTATGGGCGTTAGCGCATTACTGGATACACAAGCTAATAAAGAAGCTGATTTTCACTTTGTTTCGGCATCTCGGACTATAACTCATAAGCCGGGCCAGGAATTACAGGAATCTTTAACAGAAACCCGTCTTAAAACGCTGTTAAAAGCATTACCAGCCGGTGTTGTGGTACTGGATGGGGAAGGACGTGTGCAGGAATGTAATCCTGCGGCTGTTGATTTGCTGGACGAACCGCTATTAGGCTTATCCTGGCGAACCGTTATTCAACGAGCTTTTGATCATACTCGTGTTTCAGGCCAGGATTCAATAACCAATAAGGGACAAATTGTCAGTATTTCTACCTGTCCTTTGGGTGAGGACGTTCCCGGCCAGATTATATTATTACAGGATGTGACAGAAAAACGTCAGTTACAGGCAAAATATGATCAACAATCCCGCCTGGCTTCAATGGGACAGATGGCTGCTCAATTAGCACATCAGATCCGTACTCCCATTTCAGCAGCCTTACTTTATGCTTCCCATTTAAAAACCCCAGGGCTGGATGATGACCGGCGTTTGCGTTTTGCAGATAAAATTCTGACCCAGATCCAGAGTCTGGAGCAGTTAATTAATGATATGTTACTGTTTTCAAGAAATGGTATGGAAAATCGTGAAAGTATTTCTATATCACACCTGCTTGAAGAACTTCAGCAGACGCTGACCCTGCCTCCGGAAAAAAAACATCTGCAATTAAAATTCCATTTTAACTCTGAAGACAAGGGGTTTGTTTCCGGTAATCGTCATTTATTGATCAGTGGCGTAAGTAATCTGCTCAATAATGCTATTGATGCCAGTCCTGCCCATGGTCAGGTATCTCTTGATATTATACAGCTGGTTCGAGGCACGGTGGATTTTGTAATTACTGATAACGGCAGTGGTATAACAGAGGACAGTGTAGATAAAATATTTCAGCCATTTTTTACCACCAAGGAACAGGGTACCGGTCTGGGGCTGGCGGTGGTTAAAGCCATCGCCAATGCCCATGATGGTGAACTCTGGCTGGAGAGTACGGGCAGTAAGGGCAGTGTTTTCAGAATGCGTTTACCGGTTCAAATTCAAACTTTAAATAAGGAGTCAGGTCAATGAAAGAGTGTGATAGTTTCCTGAAAAAAAAATACCCACAGGCACCGTTGATTCTGGTTGTAGAAGATGATGAAGCATTACGTGAGGCACTCAGTGATACCCTGGACATGGCAGGTTACAATGTTCAGGAAGCCAATAATGGTCGTGCAGCTCTGGAACAGCTGGCACAGGATAATGCCCGGGAAATTGATATTGTTATCAGTGATGTACAAATGCCTAAAATGGATGGGCATCAATTATTGAAACAGATCAAACGTCAATATGATCTGCCGGTTTTGTTAATGACGGCCTATGGCACTATCAGCAAGGCCATTGAAGCTATGAAAGATGGTGCTGTGGATTATCTGGTCAAGCCTTTTGAAGCAGAAGTACTGGTGTCTGTGGTCAGTCGCTATATTGGTAAAACAGTCGAAGATCATCAGATGATAGCTGAATCAGAGGCCATGAAAAACCTTGCTCAGCTGGCCAAAAAAGTAGCGGCCAGTGATGCCACAGTAATGATTGGCGGCAGCAGTGGAACTGGAAAAGAAGTTATTGCCCGTTTTATTCATAATCATTCATCCCGGGCCAGTAAACCTTTTGTCGCTATAAATTGCGCGGCAATACCGGATAATATGCTGGAAGCTACTTTGTTTGGTTATGAAAAAGGGGCTTTTACCGGAGCCTATAAAGCTTCTGCCGGAAAATTTGAACAGGCACAGGGTGGCACTTTATTACTGGATGAAATATCAGAAATGGATCTGGGACTGCAGGCCAAATTATTGCGAGTACTGCAGGAGAAGGAAGTAGAACGGCTGGGTGGGCAGGAGTTAATTGGACTGAATGTCAGAGTGCTGGCTACTTCTAATAGAAATATGCAGCAGCAGGTTCAGTCACATAAATTTCGTGAAGATCTGTTTTATCGTCTGAATGTTTTTCCTATCAGTTTACCTGACTTAAAAGATCGTAAAGAGGATATCATTCCCCTGGCCAGACATATTATCAATAAAGTGGCTAAACAAAATGCCTGTGAAATACCCCGCATATCATTAGCAGCAGAACAAAAACTGTTAAATCATAGCTGGCCCGGAAATATTCGTGAGCTGGATAATGTTATTCAAAGAGCCTTTATTTTACACCTGGACAATGAAATAACAGCGGATGATCTGCCTCTGGAAATGGTCTCTGCTGAACTTTCGGCTCCATTAAATATGGCAGCAGAAGTACTGGAGTCCACCGCTGAAATAGTCGCTTATAACTTTGCAGATAATCCTGCAAGTGACCAGGTATCGAGTTTAAATGATGAATTAAAGAATCGGGAATTTGATAAAATTCTGGAAATTTTGCATCTGACCATGGGCAATCGAAAAATGGCGGCAGAGAGGCTGGGTATCAGTCAGAGAACTTTACGCTATAAGCTGGCCAGAATGCGGGAAAATGGAATTAATATTCCTGGTGGATTTGGCGCGAAAACTGCTTAACTATAATGAAGTACCATTTAATACCGGAATAACAACACTTTTTTGACACTGTCCTAATTATTGACAGCGTTTATCAATAAAAAATTAACAAAAGAGGCCTGTTCAATGAGCAATGATATAAATACTTCCAGCATGATGTTGCAAATGCGCTCAATGATAGATTCCGCACAGTCTCATATTACGCCCATGCAGGTCAATAATGACGGTTTACCCGGAGTTCAGACGACTGAAAAAGTTGAATTTGGCAGTTTGCTAAAATCAGCGGTGCAGCAGGTGAATGCCATGCAGACTGAATCCGGCCATTTAAAAAATGATTTTGTTTCCGGTAAAGAAGGTGTGGATCTGGTACAGGTTATGATAGCTTCTGAAAAATCCAGTGTCGCCTTTGGGGCAATGGTTGAAGTACGTAATAAATTATTAAAAGCTTACGATGAAGTGAGACGAATTCGTGTTTAAATGATAGTCGTAAGTCGTAAGTCGTAAGTCGGGGATGGAGCAGAAAGTAATGGCAGAAGAAGAAAAAGCGGGCAGTCAGAATTCAATGATGGCTTTACAAAACATCAGTAAATATCCATTATTGCGCCAGATTGGTTTGATGGTAGGGCTGGCAACCAGTGTTGCGCTGGGAGTGGCCATTGTATTCTGGTCTCAGTCTCCGGATTATACCAGTTTGTATAAAGATTTACCGGATACCGAACTCAGTCAGATTGCAGACTCTCTAAAGCAGTCCAATATTAAATACAAATTAACAGCCGGTGGTATTATGGTTCCAGCTTCCGATGTTGATAAAGCCAGAATGCAGCTGGCGGCTCAGGGATTACCAAATCAGAAACCGGAAGGTTTTGATATTTTAAGCCAGGAACAAAGTTTTGGCACCAGTCAGTTTATTCAGGCTGCCCGCTATCAACATGCCCTGGAAGAAGAATTATCCCGCTCTATTTCTGCTTTAAGAAACGTTAAGTCCGCCAGGGTTCATCTGGCGATTCCTAAAGAATCTGTTTTTGTGCGTAATCGTAAAAAATCCAGTGCTTCGGTTATTGCTAATCTGTATTCCGGTCATCGTATCAGTGATGAACAAATCTCAGCCATAACCTATATGGTTGCGTCCAGTGTTCCCAATTTGCTGGTAGAAGATGTTACCGTAGTGGACCAGATGGGTCGTTTATTAACAGACAAGGATGATAAACAGGGCATGCTTAATTCGGAACAACTGGAATATGCCAGTAAAGTTGAACAGAATTATAATGATCGCGTGAGTAATATACTGACGCCCTTTTTAGGTCGCAATGGTTTTAAAGCGCAGGTTAGTGCAGAACTGGATTTTACCCGCATAGAAAAAACCTCAGAAACCTATAATCCTGATGTAGAAGCAACCCGCAGCAAACAGCAATTAATTGAACGGGTCTCCGGTAATGGGGATGCAGGTGTTCCGGGTGCGCTGTCCAATCAGCCTCCTGGAGGAGCAATTGCTCCTGAAAATGCCGGTACAGATGGAAAGGGCGAGAAGGATTCTACAGCTGGGGTTTTTAAGAACAAAGAAAGTATTACTCAGAACTATGAGCTGGATAAAACCATCAGTCATACCAAACTGTCCACGGGTTCAGTTAGGCGGATTTCAATTGCCGTTGTAGTGGATGATAAGAAAACCGTTGCAAAAGATGGTACGGTAACCATGACTGCTCGCACCGAAGATGAAATTAAACGCATAACTGCGCTGGTTAAACAGGCAGTTGGTTTTAATGCCCAGAGAGGTGATAGTGTTAATATTATTAATGCCGGTTTTGTTACGGCAGAAACAGTCGAAGCCTTACCTGGTATCCCACTATGGGAACAGGCCTGGTTTGCTCCTGCAATTAAACAGTTATTAGCCGCTTTAGTGGTATTGTATATAATTTTCGGGGTCATTAAGCCTGCGTTCAGAAGTCTGTCCAAACCTCATAAAAATGTGGTTGGAATCGAAGGTCAGGCCGGTGCCGGTGGTGTTGAAGGCCAGATGGCTCTGGCTGATGGAAGCGGAGGTGAACTTGATGAAGAAGCTGCTGATGCATTACCCAAGCCGCCGGATGATTATGAGGTACAATTGACTACTGCTCGAAAACTGGTTGTAGATGATCCAAAAATTGCTGCTCAGGTTGTTAAAAACTGGCTGGCGGCCTAAACTAGAAAGCACAGAATATTGAGAATATAAGCATGGCTGATGAAAAACAACAGGGCTCAGAAGATCTGGCAGGTATTCAGCAGGCAGCGGTCTTTTTAATGTCCGTTGGAGAAGAAGAAGCCTCTGAAGTTTTAAAACATCTTGGACCCAAAGAAGTACAGAGTATTGGCGAAGCCATGGCCACCATTAAAAATGTGGATAAAGGCATGGCCGCCGGAGTGCTGCAGAATTTTAATACTATAGTTGGTGGGCAGACCGCTTTAGGTATGGGTTCAGAAGATTATCTGCGCAATGTACTCAATAAAGCCCTGGGCAAAGATAAGGCTGGCGGGGTTATCGACAGAATTCTGCTGGGCAGACAATCAAAAGGCCTGGAGGCGCTGAAATGGATGGAACCTCGTTCTATAGCCGAGGTTATTCGTCTGGAACACCCGCAGATTATTGCTATTGTGCTGTCCTATCTTGAAGCTGATCAGGCCGGACAGGTACTTTCCAATCTGCCGGAAAATACCCGTGCTGATATTATGATGCGTATTGCCAGCCTGGATGCTATTCAGCCGGCCGCTCTGTTCGAACTGGATGAAATACTGGAAAAACAGTTTGCCGGCAATGAGGGCAATATTCGCTCGTCCAGTGTGGGTGGCATCAAAACGGCAGCGGACATTCTTAACTTTGTTGACGGTGCTTCTGAAGCAGCCATTATGGAAGGTATTAAAACGGTCGATGAAGATCTGGGGCAGGAAATTGAAGACAGTATGTTTGTGTTTGATAATCTGTCCGAAGTGGATGACCGGGGTATTCAGTCTCTATTGCGTGAAGTCTCGTCTGATATTCTTATTGTTGCTCTTAAAGGCGCGGATGAAGCGGTTAAAGAAAAAATTCTTAAAAATATGTCCAAGCGTGCGGCAGAAATGTTGCGTGATGATCTGGAAGCCAGTGGACCTGTTAAGCTCAGTGAAGTGGAAGACGCTCAAAGAGAAATTCTCAGTGTCGCTCGTCGTATGGCAGAAGCCGGTGATATTGCCTTAGGTTCCGGCGGAGATGAATATGTCTGATCGTTCAGGCATGAGTAAAATTATTCGTGGTGATGCTCAAACGGTATATGAGCGTTATGAATTACCCAATGTTAAAACTCGGCAGCAGCAGGAAAAAGATCGGGCCGGAAGGGTCACTGCTCAGCAACTTGAAGAACTGTATAAACAGGCTTATGAGGAAGGTTTTCAACAGGGTAAAAATGAAGGTTATCAGGCGGGCCTGGAACAGGGGAAAGAAGAAGGCCATAAGCAGGGACTGCTGGAAGGTCAGGAAGAAGTCCAGCAAATCATCAGACGTTTTGAACAGATCATCAAATTCCTCACAGATCCAGTTGAAGATCTTAATCTTGAGGTTGAAGAAGAATTACTGGCTTTAGCCATGGCAACGGCCAAACAGATCATTCGACGGGAGATCAATGCTGACCCCGGGCAGATTATTGCTGTTATTAAAGAAGGAATTGCGGCCTTACCGTCCGGGGCAAATAAAATAAAAGTTTATCTTCATCCGGCTGATGCAGAAATTGCCAGAGAAAATCTGAAGCTGTCTGCTCAGGAAAATGCTGAGTCTGATAATATTGAAGAACAAATGTGGTCAGTGCTTGAAGAACCGGTCCTAACCCGGGGCGGCTGTCGAATTGAAACAGAATTTTCTCAGATTGATGCAACCATTGAAACCCGTGTGGCTGAAATAGCCGCGCAGATCATGGGCAGTGAACGGGGTACGGCTCGTCAGGATGATATCAATCCAGTCTCTGAGGAAACAGAGTCTGAACCTTCTTCATTAGAGGAAACAAATAATGCAGAGTGAACTCTCAACTTCGCCCGATTTCTCTGCCCGTTTTTCCTTACAGTGGCGGCAACGCCTGCAAAATGCCCGTGAAACGATAGAAAACCATTCTGCCTCATTAACTGTTGAAGGTCGTTTAACCCGTATGGTTGGTATGACTCTGGAAGCCGTTGGCTGTCAGTCTGCCATTGGCGGACGTTGTCTGGTGGAAGGCGTTGATAAACAGCTGATTGAGACAGAAGTAGTTGGTTTTTCCGGTGATAAACTGTTTTTAATGCCTACTGCAGGTCTTAATGGCATTTTACCCAATGCTCGGGTCATACCCACCAGCAGTTCCTATCAGGTACCCGTTGGCAATATGTTATTAGGGCGGGTAATTGACGGCTCTGGAAAGCCGCTGGATGGAAAAGGTCCGTTAAACAATATACATACAGCTCCACTGACTGCAGAAACGATGAACCCCTTATCCCGTGAACCGATTAATACAGCTATGGATGTTGGAGTCAGGGCTATTAATGCCTTATTAACCGTGGGACGAGGACAGCGAATGGGTTTGTTTGCCGGCAGTGGTGTGGGTAAGAGCGTACTGCTGGGTATGATGACGAAATTTACCAATGCAGATGTAATTGTGGTAGGTCTGATTGGTGAACGGGGACGGGAAGTAAAAGAATTTATTGAAAACATACTGGGGCCGGAAGGCATGGCTCGTTCAGTAGTGGTTGCGGTACCTGCAGATCAGTCACCGGTTATGCGTTTACATGGTGCCCAGGTGGCCACCAGTATTGCAGAAGATTTTCGGGATCAGGGCAAACATGTATTATTGCTGATGGATTCTCTGACCCGTTTTGCTCAGGCTCAACGTGAAATAGCCCTGGCTATTGGTGAACCTCCGGCAACAAAAGGTTATCCTCCTTCGGTATTTGCCCGTCTGCCGGCGCTGGTGGAACGCGCGGGTAATGGTGAAGAAGGGGGCGGTTCTATTACTGCTTTTTATACTGTCCTGACCGAAGGTGATGATCAGCAGGATCCCATTGCCGATGCTGCCAGAGCGATACTTGACGGACACATCGTGTTATCAAGAACGCTGGCTGAAATGGGCCATTATCCCGCTATTGATATTGAAGCGTCTATCAGTCGGGTGATGTCAGAAATTGCTGATGAAGAGCATCTGGAGCAGGCTCGACGCTTTAAACAGATTTTCTCAATATATCAGCAGAATCGTGATTTAATAAATGTCGGTGCCTATACTTATGGTACCGATAGAAATATTGATGAAGCCATAGAAATGCAACCCTCACTGATGGATTTTTTACATCAGGGAATGAATACTGCTGTTAATCTGGAAGGCAGTTTACACGACCTGGAAGTGGTAATGACCCAGCCAACAGCACAGCAGCAGATCGTCAATACACAACCCGCAGTCACCCCGGGAGCCGCCTCAGCAAATGCTTACAAACAGTAGTATAAATAATGGCTGATATATAAAAATAGCCTAAACTTTATTATGACTAACGACTAACGACTAACGACTTAAAAATGTCAAAACCAAAATCACAAAGAATGCAGCCGGTCAACCGCCTTGCAGATAAGCAGGAACAACAGTCAGCCATTGTTTTTTCGCAGTGTCAGGCACAGCTGCGCGAACTGGAAAACCAGTTACAGAAACTATATTCTTACCGGGATGGTTATAACGAACAAATGATACAACAATCCAGACAGGGTGTCGGCAGCTATCATCTTCAGGATACCCTGATGTTTATGAATAATCTCAATCAAAGCATTGAAACTATTTTAAAACAGATCCAGCAGCAAAAACTTATCTGCCAGGAAAAACGCGAAGTCTGGATGAATAAGCACAATAAAAAAAGAATTTACACCAAAGTCACCAAAAAATACCTGTGTGAAGAACAACAGATAAAAAACAAACAGGAACAAAAGTCCCTGGATGAATTCAATCAGAACCTTTTTCATAGAAACACTCATAAGTCATAAGTTAAAAAACCCCCTATGTCAATATACCTGTCGCCTGAAAAATTTAGTATTAGGAGACAAAAATGGCATCTACCCAGGAATTTAAAATATAATCTGTAAAAAAAAGCACTATCCAGACGAGCCGATAAAACACTAAAAAACATAGCTGATGATTTAGGTGTGGGTCAATCAACACTTTTAAATCAGGGGTTATATTAATGGTTCATCAACAGGTATATTGGTTCGTTATGGATTTCCCTAAACGGCTTTCAATATTCCGTAAAGAAAAAGGTTTAACTCAAAAAATACTCTCTGATCAAGTTGGCGTACATGTCGTCCAGATTAGACGCTATGAGGCAGGTGATGCTCAACCAACATTAGAAGTGATCAAAAAATTGGCTATAGCAATGAGTGTTAGTTCTGAACAGCTGATCTTTGATAAAGATGAAAGGGGTCCAGAGGATGACTTAAAGTTGCAATTTGAAGCCATCGAACGATTAACTCAGGAAGAAAAACAAGTTATTGCATACTTGATCAGCAGTTCTCGCTAAGATGAACCATTGAGCTATAGCAACGTTTAACAAGCAGATGAAAAAAACTTTTCGCAGTAA